>JBKDZK010000537.1:0-2346 GCA_047971205.1 Draconibacterium sp. | reverse complement strand
AGATAGAAATCATAAAAAACCTCCTGGATAGCATCTTTTACAGTGGATTCGTCGGGGTGTAATTTGCTGCCGTATTGAAAAAGGCCATCAATGTTGTCCTCGTAAATAATAGCAAAGGCTTTCTTATCTCCATCTATAAAACGTTCCCACAACGATTGCCAATGGTCGCTATTCTCAACTAATGCGTTCAGGTTTGTCTTGTTAGTTTAATGCATCGAATATAACTAAAGCAAGCTAACAATAGCAACAAACGCTGAATAAATATTTGGAAGGAAGGATATCCCCTTTCACAATTCTTCCTGTGTACGATATGGAAGAAGCTGCGGAGTGGCAGGAAATTTTTCTGCCGGATCATTTACCCGGGTGCTGATGTTTCTATTCGTCTACTTCTTCAAAGTCAACATATTCGCCTTCGATGCGGCTGTTCTTTTTCTGGTGATTAGGTTGTTCTTCAATGGTTACTTCTCCTTCGTTGCGGCGCTGCCGTTGCTGGCTGCGTTGTTGGTCCTGCATTTTTTGCTGCATATTTTTCACGCCTTTATCAATCAGCATCGGCAGAATGTAGCGTGATACAAAGCGGATTGCAAAGTAAATCAGTGCAATAATGAGTAAAGTGCGCAGGAAGTTCACCAGGAACAACGGTATGAATAAGGTCATGTTCTTCTAATTTTGAAAGGTGGAAAATAAAAAATTCACTCCAAAAGACAAATTTAAGCTTTTTGCGGAGGAGGGTTTTACAAGTCCGGTAATATTATTTGTGCTCAGGAAATATTGGGCACGGCGGCCCGTATAACTGGCACCGATTCCCGGTAGTATTTTTTGTGTTTTGTAAAGGCTGACAGTTCCAGCCAGGTTCCAGCGTTCGCCCAGCCCCGTATGGTAAAAGGTTGTGAGATAATTGTACGACCTGCCGGGGTAACTTGTGAATTGGTTGGAAATACCTGCCTCAGAGGTTTTGCTTAGCCGGGTTTTTATGCCGGCAATTATTTTTAGCGGAAGCTTTTGTATAACTCGTTTTTTTACCGGCTCTCCGCTAACGATGTAGGGCGTTCTGTCTGAAAAATCCTGGAGGGCCAGCTTGGGTTCCTTGTAATTGATCGGTGAATCAGGATTGTTTGATTGGTACAATTCTTCCTGAGCATAACGAAGCGGACCCGTAAATTCAACGTCATAGGCGCGGTGTTTAAACCCCAGGTATCCAAGGTCGAGCAGCGAAACAGCCACATCGGTTTTTTGGTTAATGCGGTAAGTGAGCCCCAGGTCAATGGCCGGGCTTAGGTTGTGAAAATTGAAAAAGTAATCGCCCGGTTGTGGATTGGGACGCATAAAAGTAGCCTGTTCTTCTTCGTTGTAGGTTACGTCAATCGGGCCGGCAAGGATGTATGTGCCCCGCGGAGTAACCAGCAGTTGCTGCTGTTCGGTATCGGTTTCCACTTCCACATGCAGGTCAGAAACATCGTAATAAAAATGGGCAAACAGTAGCTTGGGGCGAATGCCAATGGTGAGCCCGTCCCATATTTCGTTGGAATATCCAAAAGCCACTTCTCGGTAGTGAAAGGCATTGAACGACAGCGGGCCAAAAGTTTCTTTTTCGCGGTTGTAATAGGGAAGGAGTCCCTGGTCGATAAAGTGCAGGATGTGGTGGTCGAAGTTAGTGGTGTCAACGGTTTTCTCGGAAACAGAAAAACTGAAGTTTTGCAATCCTTGCCGTTTGCTGATGTAAAAAACGGGAACCGTGGCCGACGGGAAAGCATCGCCGAGCTCTCCCAGTTCGTTGAAAAAGCGTTCGAAGCTGTACGAAAAGCGCTTGGCAAAAATATAGTCGGGGGCGAAGTTGGCTTTCCAGTTAAAGGTTAAGCCCGACAGAAAAGGTAAGCCAATCACCATTCGTTCGTCTTCGTTTTGATAAGCCGGGTTGGTGTTGGCTGACTGGCTGACACTCCGGATAAACTGAAGCGCATTCCCTTCCTGCGACCACGAAGTGATCGATCCGGAAAGAAGAATGATGACAAGAATAATGATTCTTTTAGGCGCTTTGTACATACTGGTTAAAATGCAAGCGCAAAATAAGTTATTATCTTCAAACGACGGATCAAGTCACAGAAAAAGGCGGGTATTCCGCCTTTGTGTATGGTTATTTTTTTGATTATCGTTGACGAACGTCACCGCCGCTTGACTCATCAATGTCTTTTGTTTTCGGATTTCCGTAATAAACAATGTCGGCGCCGCTACTGGCTTTGGCATGAATTTCTTCGGTAACGGTTAGGCTAATGTCGGAACCACTGCTGGCTTTGGCATGGCAAACCACCGATTCCAGGTCGCTGGCATCGATGTCGCTTCCGCTGC
>JBKDZK010000536.1:0-2202 GCA_047971205.1 Draconibacterium sp. | reverse complement strand
GGTCTGAATGTAAATAGTTAGTGATTCATTTTTTACTGACTTGGGTTAGAGTTTAATGGCGACTCCGAGTATTCGGAGATCCCGATCGGAATATTTTCAAAGTTTAAGAGTTACATTCCATGGAGCTTTTTTTTACATTTAAAACATTTAAGATATGGGAAAAAAGAAAATGAGTTTAGAAGTGGTCAATCCCCATGCAGCAGGGATTGATGTGGGAAGCAAAAGCCATTGGGTTGCCATCGGCCAGGACGCAGAAGATATCAGAGAATTTGGTGTTTACAGTGAAGACTATCGGGATCTCTGCCAATGGTTGTCTGAGAATGAAATTACCTCAATCGCCATGGAAAGTACCGGAACCTATTGGCAAACTTTATTTAGTGCTTTAACAGCCGCAGGTTTTGAAGTGATACTGGTTAATGGCCGGCAAACCAAAAATGTGAAAGGAAAAAAGACCGATATTAAAGATTGCCAATGGATACAAAAACTACACTGTTTAGGATTGCTTAGCAGTAGTTTTCTTCCGGATAGTACCACTGAAATAATCAGAACTTATTCCAGACACCGACAAAACCTGATAAAACAAATCGGACAAACAGTTTTGAAAGTTCAGAAATACCTTCGCCTGATGAATATGAGATTAGATGTTGTTGTAAACGATATTGTTGGGTTGACAGGAACAAAAATCATAAATGCTTTTATTGCCGGAGAAACAAGCGGGAAAAAACTTGCACAGTTCCGCCATTACAACTGTCGAAAACCGGAAGGAGAGATAGCCAAAGCATTACAGTATAATGGAAGAGGTGATTATTTGTTTGCCCTTAAACAAGAATGGGAAACCTATTTACACATTCAAAAACAAATAGATGAAGTTGACGCCCAAATAAAAAAACTGCTCGAAGATATTATCGACCATGATAACAACAAAAAACAGCATGTTGCAAGCCAGAAACCCTATAAGCGAAAAAATAAAAATACCATAAGAGGCGCAGATATGAACCAAATCTCTTACCAATATTTTGAAGGGGTCGACCTAATGGATATCGAAGGGGTTAATGATGCTACCATAATGGCATTAATCAGTGAAATTGGTTTGGAAGGGATAAAAAAGTTTCCTTCAGGGAAACAGTTCACGGCATGGCTCAGGTTAGCACCAAACAATAAAATTAGTGGCGGGAAAGTATTAAGCCATCACATACCCAAAGGAAGCAGCAGATTGAAAATAGCTTTGAGAAATGCCGCAAATGCTATTGGGAATCAGAAAGAAGGACATCTGTCTGAATTCTTTAAAAGGATAAACTATAAAAAAGGGCGACCAACAGCAATAAATGCTACAGCCAGAAAACTTGCAATAATAATTTGGAACATGGTTGTAAAGGGGCAAAACTATAATCCTCCAACCCAATACATTTTTTTGGATGAAAAAAGAAGACTGGGTTTAGTGAAGAGATTAAAAAAACAAATCACTAAATTTGAGATACAACCCGAACAACTCGGATTTATAACCACTTGATTGTGTGTATTATAAGTTTGACGTTAGTCGGAATGCTGATCCGCAGGCTTCCGAGGTCGCCCAAACGAACGATCTGACCATCGGCCAGTGCGCTTTTCATTACATCGACCATGGCATACAACACTGCACGAATATCAGCGCCACTCACCGTACTCACTTTTTCGATACTCGCGGTCAGTTTGGGCAAGGTCATATCGCCCGTTGTTTGTGCCGAAGCATAGTACTTTTTCACGCCACCACCGGCTACTCCGGGCTGGCCTTTCTCAATAACTTTAAATTTGATTGCCATAACTGTATGGTTTTATGGTTTGTAGAATATGTGCTTGTAACTAACATTCGTTCAAAAGGTAATTAAAGAACTGAAGGTAATTATTTTATGTATTCAAGTCAAGGTTTTGCAACATCTTTGTAGCAACGACACAAGTATGTCAGCTTTTCTTCTTAATCCAGAACAAAAGCAAACGGTCACTGGCAGGGGGTTTACCCTCTCTCCTGTCTCTCCCTTCTCCGAAGGGAAAGACGATCGGCCGCTACAAGTAACAAAGAACCCAAATCCCTGATTTCACCCCAGGCTAATCGTCTTTCGCATCTGAAGAAAAAGTAAACTTTCGAAGTTTCCGTGTCAATTTATTCTGAGTTCGGCAAACTTTGCTAAACTTTGCATCCTTATTTCGAAGAAACCAATAGACGTG
>JBKDZK010000535.1:0-8754 GCA_047971205.1 Draconibacterium sp. | reverse complement strand
TCACAAAATGAAAACCGATGTTGAGGGAAGATACATCAAGCATTTTATGAAGGTTGAGCAATGAAGTTGCCGCAAAAGCCGAGTCTTTCCTGTTGCTGTAGTCATTGTTAAACCAATATTCGAGTGCTGCAAGCTGTTGAAGTCCGTTGCTTTTCTCTTTTTTGAAAAAACGTATTAGTGGTGAACTCCATATTCCGCGGTCGTCTTTAAACCGGCAGCTTATCGTGTGCAATCCGTTATTCAGCGAGCTCATGTCGAGCAGAGAATTCCAATCGACAGAAGTTCCCGAAGTTAATGATGTTTCAATTGCAGAAGTATAATTACCGTCAAACCAATATTCGACATCGGTAACCTGGTGGATTCCCGGTGTTGAGCCCGGGTAATAGGTAAAGAACTTTGTGAGTACGGAGCCCCAAATTCCCCTGGTATCCTGGAAACGGATTGTAAAGGTGTGCAGGCCCGGCTCAAGGGAACTTACATCGAGCAAATCGGTATAGTTCACTATAGGACCTGATACTGTTTGCCGGGTAGCTGTACCGTAATCGCCATCGTACCAATACTCCACGGCAGAAATATCGGTTTGTGCCGACAACCACGCGGGCAGCAACAACCAAATGAGTAAATATATGAATCGTCTCATGTTTATTTCTTTTTGGTTTAAACCCGGCGATTAACGGCTTTGAGCCTCCGCATTGATGTTTACATCCAACTGATCGTTCACAGCTTCATTTGCAATAACAGCCGTATTGATGTGCGGGTAGTACGGGATGGTTTTGTAAGGTGTTGCAGTTCCGTAAATCCCGGTGTTGGTGCCGTCGCTGGCCGTACCAATGATGCTTACTCCTGTTGTGCCGCCATCCTGAGTTGTTCCTGTTGAAGCCGGGTTCAGGTGGTAGTCGTTATCGTACGAAAAGGTATAAATGTATACACTATGCGAAACATCGGTAAACATATTTGAACTTCCAACATTAATAATATTGTTGCTTCCGTTGTTTGAATCAGAAGGAGGTGTGAAGGGTAACGAACTTTGAAAGATATTATTATTGAAAGTATTGCTTCCTGATTTGTATATGCCCCATTCATACCCAAAAACATTATCATTAAACGTATTGCCCGAACCATAATAAATTACCCTGTTCGAGACAGCTCCCACATTGATTGTGTTGTGCAAGAACAAAGCCTGAACGAAATTAGTTATTTGCCCAAATATGAGCGATTTTTCTATCAGGCAGTTTGATCCATTATTCGCATTTAACGGACCAGTTACACATTCGCTCAGTTGAAAATTAAGATCGGGATTACCTGTTGAGGATGCACGTAAAGTAAGATGGCTTAAAGTTCTGCACCGTTTCATTTTGATATTTAAAGCTTCATCACCGGAGCTTCCAAAATTCAGGATAGAAGTAAAAAAGATACCTTCAAAAGAGCTGTTATCGCAGTTTCCGGTAAAAGTTAAAGGAGTAGTAATACGGGTTTGCATAGTCGCTTCTGTTTCAGAAGGATAATGCCCTTGTCCCACCCAATGCAGGGTTTTGTCGATGGTTGTGTTGGAGATGGTAAAACCACCCCCCGGCAGATAAAGTGTATCACCTGCCACCGCATTGGTAATGGCTGTATTGATATTGTTGTAAACCTCGGTTTTTGCCCCGTTTTGCACTACAAACTGTGCCTGCCCCCAACTTAAAATTGCAAGGAATAAGAACGGAAGTATGATTATTTTTTTCATGATATTTGAATTTAGTGATGAGTATTAAGTACAGAGTATTGAGATCTTTGGACCTTAGCGTTCCTGTGCGGCAACGGTTATTTTTACGCCCAGGTTTCCCGAAACTGCTTCGTTATCGATGGTTGCTGTGCGTATGTGCGGCGCGTAAGGTACCGCACCTTCTTTGTAAGGGAGCGAAGTTCCGTAAACGCCCGGATCGGTTCCGTCGGTTCCTGAGTTTTTGATGCTTACCCCGGTTGTACCGTCTTCGGCAGTTCCGGTTATATCATTTAAGTGATAGTCATTTGCATAATCAAAGGTGTAGTTGTTACCAACTATGCTTACATACAAGCCTAATCCTGTGTTATATATATTGCCTGAACTTGTAAAAGTTGATGTGGTAGAATTGAAGGGCATGCCAGACTGTTGAAAGAGGTTATTCTCAAAATTACAATTAGTTGTGGCACCATCAAAAGTAGTCTGATAAGAGAAAACATTATTAGTAAACTGGCAATTCTTACAGTTTCTGACCATACTGCCGTGATTTACATTAAACGAGTTGTGGTTAAAGGAAGACTGGTAAAAATCGTATATCAGGGAAAATATCATATTTTTTTCAAAACGAATATTCATCCCGTTGTTGGCATCAATAGCCGCCAAAACCGATTCAAAAATCTGGACATTTAAATTGGGATAGCCACTGCTAACATCGTTAGTAGTTCTTAAAGCGAGGGTACCACCCACCCGGCAGCGCCTTATTGTTACTCCTGTACATTCATTGTCGTTCGATCCAAAAGTAACATTCGATTGAAAGTAAATCCCTTCAAAAGTACTATTGTCGCAGTTTCCGTTAAATACAACAGCATTGGTAATTCGCGTATGCCCGGTAGCAGCAGTTGAATCGGGATAATGCCCAACTCCGCGCCAGTGCAGGGTTTTATCTATTGTTGCCGGATTGAGGCTAAAACCACCACCGGGCAGGTAAATGGTGTCGCCTGCAGATGCTGCAGCAATGGCTGCGTTCAGATCACTAAAAGTTTGCGCTGTGCCGTTTTGCACAACAATTTGTTTTTGGGCAAAACCTGTGAATGCCAAAAACAGGAACGGTAAAAAGTAAAGCTTTTTCATGTGGATTTTTTCTTTTTGGGTTAGTTTTTCTTTTTAGTTAATCAATTTATTTCTCTGAAAACTCTGTTTAGAATATTTTGGACGTTTGTTATAATTGATCCCGAATGGTTTCCGCGAGTGGGGTGTGTGTAAGGTTCTTGTCAGGATCGTTTTGCTTCTTTTTCGGGTTTTTTACAAAGTTATATTCAGGATAAAAACATTAATACCTATATTGTAAAACCATTACTCACAACGTACAATTAAGGGGAGTAGGAAATTTTAAATACAGAAACAGATGCTTCGAGATTTGGTAGTTTATACACCTATGTATGTTACTTTTTTCTGGTGTATCGTATTACTTATTCCGAATAAAAAGAACAACCGGGCCAAATATTTTCTTGGCTTTTTTATGCTGGCGGCTTTTTTGCTGTATTTATGCCATGCCATTTTTTTCAGGGGTTCGCCTGAGGCTTATTTGTTGTTCGACCCGCTTTACTCTTTTGTTTCTTTGTCGGTTTATCCGCTTTATTATTGGTACATTAAACTCCTTTCAATAGAAACAGATTATAAATGGTATAATCTGCGCATGCTTCTTCCTGCTGCCATTTTATTTTGTTGTTCTGTTGGCGCTTATCTGCTTATGGCTCCTGCTGAACGGCATTTTTACCTCCATTCTGTTCTTTTAAAGCAACAGGATTTTCATGCTGGTACTTTCGCTGTATCGCTTCAGAGAGTTTTTTTTATTACCGGACGAATAATTTTTATTATCCAGGTTTTTTTCTTCCTTATCCACGGGCGAAATCTCATATTACGTTACAATTCAAGAATTGCCAACTTTTATTCTAACCTTACCAACCGGACCATTCTTTGGGTGAAAACGCTGTTGTACTCGTTGGTACTAACTTCGGGTATGAGTATTGTTTTTACGGTTATTGGAAGAACACAGTTTATGGATTCGACTGTTTTGCTGCTTATTCCTTCCGGTGTTTTCAGTATTTTGTTGTTTTTTATCGGCTTGCAGGGCTATATGCAAAATCATACAGTTGTTGATTTGGTTGTGGAAGAAAACATGGATGCAGAAAAAAACAACCATAAAATCTATAACCAGGATATGTTAAAGAGAAAGTTGCTGAAACTTTTTTCTGAAAAAAAACCCTATCGGAATCCAGAACTTAAAATCACACAGATATCCGAAGAATTATTGACGAATCGTACGTATGTATCCAATCTTATCAACAGTGAATTTTTATGCTCTTTTAGCGATTTTGTAAATAATTACCGGGTTGCGGAAGCGAAAGAACTGCTTGCTGATTCTGCATACGATAACCGTTCTCTCGAAACGCTTGCCGAGGTAGTTGGTTTCGGGTCGTTAAATACCTTTATCCGGGTATTTAAGCAAAGGGAAGGAGTGACTCCGGGGCGCTACCGGAACCGAATAATGCAGGAAAGATAAGTTCGTAAACTTCAACCATGCTTTAGGGAAAGGTATTGTTGTGGAGACATTATGCGTTTCTGGGAAAAGCAATGTATTTACAGAATAAGGTTTTGGAACAGTATTGAAAATAAACCACGGAGTGATTTACTGAATAAAAAAACAGGAACCGTTTGGCTCCTGTTTCTTATATTTTGTTGGTTTTATTTTTCCAGTTCTTTCCAAACCAGTGCGCTTGCTCCAACAATGGCAGCATCGCCAGGCTTCAGTTTAGACGGAAGAATTTTAATTTTGTTTTTGAAGATCGGGAGCAGGTGTCTTTCCATGCTCTCTTTGGTTGGTTTAAAAATGTATTCGCCGGCGGCAGTTGGTCCGCCAAAAAGGAATACGGCTTCAGGGCTCAGGTGGTGAACGGTATCAGCCAATCCCTGGCCCAACCATGCACCGGTTTTTTCGAATACTTCCAGTGCAATTTTATCGCCTTTTTCTGCTGCGTCGAAGATCATTTTTGAACTCAGTTCCTTGAATGATTTGTCGGCCAGTAAACTGTCGTTGGCGTTGTAGAGTGCCATCAGTTCAAAGGCTGTACGTTTCATTCCGGGAGCTGAACAGTAAGCTTCCAGGTGTCCCAAAGCAGAACATCCGCAAAGTCTTCCGTTCGGAATCAGTGTGGTGTGTCCGCATTCTCCGGCAAAACCATCGTGTCCGTAAACCAGGTCGCCGTTCACAACAATACCGCTGCCAACGCCTGTTCCCAGGGTAAACATTACAAAGTTTTTCATGCCTTTGGCACCACCGTAAATCATCTCTCCCAAAGCTGCTGCATTGGCATCGTTGGTAAGAGCTACGGCGTTCATATCCGGAAAATGTTTTGTCAGTAATTCAACAAACGGAACCATTCCGCGGAACGAAAGGTTGGGTGCATATTCAATGGTTCCACTGTAGTAGTTACCATTGGGAGCGCCGATACCAATTCCCAGAAATTCAATATCTTCGTTTAATAGTTTTACTGATTTAATCAATTCTTTAATGGCTGCTGACAGGTCGGCTATATAACGGTCGATATCCCCGTGCGAAGGGGTCGAAATATTGTCCTTAACCATTACATTTCCCTCTGCATCAACAACTCCGATAGCGGTGTTCGTCCCACCTATATCCACACCGATTGTAACTTTCTTCATTATAAATATGTTTTAAATTTTTTGGCTTTTTCTGTAGCTCAGCAAATTTAAAAATAATATGCAATTCTCCCTGTCCCGGAAGGCTTATTCGGAAAATATTCTTGAAAAACGGGAAAGAGAATGGTTTTTTTCTGTCTGTGAACGGAATTTTCCTCCGTTTCGCTGAAGTTCGGTAAATTTGCAGAAAAAGAGAAGGAGAATTTTATGCACAAACTGAAAAAAAAATTACTTCAGGCACTCGGATGGGTGTTGCTGGTGCCGGTTTATATTTATAAATACGGCATTTCTCCTTATACGCCGGCATCGTGCAGGCATGTTCCCACTTGTTCTGAATACGCTGTTCAGTCCATCAAAATTCATGGTCCTTTCCGGGGATTTGTACTCACCGCCAAAAGAATTTCCAGGTGTCATCCGTGGGGTACGCACGGTTACGATCCTGTTCCGCCGAAAAAGGAAAAGAAGAAAGCGGGTTAGTTCGATTATCAGAATGTAATCAAAAACATAAAACTAAATTTGTAGGACGTTGTTCTATTGGGAGCATTAAAATTATTACGAAAAAAATGAAGAGATTTTTATTTATACCGGCCCTTGCTTTTATAGTAGCATCTTGTGGTTCCGGGAAACAGGAAGAAGCAAAAGTGATTACCGTGAGTATTTTGCCGCAAAAAACATTTGTCCAGAAAATTGTGAGCGACGACTTTAGCGTAAATGTGTTAATTCCTCCTGGGGGAAGCCCGGCCACTTACACGCTTTTGCCTTCGCAGTTGAAAGACATTGCTAAATCGGCGGTTTGGTTCCGGATTGGATACATTGCCTTTGAACATTCGTGGAAAGATAAAATTGGCCAGGCCAACACAAAAATGAAAGTGGTTAACATGGCCGAGGGACTGGACCTGATTGCCGACCAGATGGAACAGCACGGCGATCATGTTCATATCGATGGGGTTGATCCGCATGTGTGGTTATCGCCGGTAATGGTGAAGCAAATGGGAAAAGTGATATTGGATGAAGTTTCGAAACTTAATCCGGAGAAAGCCGACGAGTACAAGGCCAATTATGAAAAATTTGCCAACGAATGCGATCAGCTGGATGCGGAGCTTCGAAGCAAACTGGAGCCCTACAAAGGCCGGAAATTTATTGTTTTTCACCCCAGCCTTTCGTACTATTCCCGAGAGTTTGGCCTCGAACAGTATTCGCTCGAAACCGGGGGGAAAGAACCAACTCCGCAACATATGAAAGAGGTGGTTGATTTGGCCAACGAGGACAACATCCGGGTGATTTATATCCAAAGCGAGTTTGATAAGGATCATGCGCGGGTTTTTGCCGAAGAGATTAATGGCAAAGTGTTACAGGTTTGGCCGTTGAGTCCTGACTGGGCAGAGAATTTAAGGTCGATGACTGATTTACTTATTGAGAATTTTTAATGAAACCATTGGTTAAAATAGAAAATCTTACGTGTGCTTACGATAAAATTCCGGTGCTGGAGAATGTCAATCTGGAAGTGAATGAGCGTGATTTCCTCGGGGTTATCGGGCCCAATGGCGGAGGCAAAACAACTTTGCTGAAAGCCATTTTGGGGCTGCTTAAGCCGGTGAAAGGGAAAATAGCTTTTGGACACGATTTGCAGGGACGTAAGAAGTCCATTGGGTACCTGCCGCAGGTAAGGCACATCGATAAAAAGTTTCCGATCACGGTTTTTGACGTGGTGCTTTCCGGTTCGATAATGAACGGGGTCTACCGGCCTTCGGCTGAAGAACGGCAGAAAGCAGAACAACTTCTCGTTGAAATGGGAATCCTGGATATCCGGCACAAAGCCATCGGTGAGCTTTCGGGTGGACAAATGCAACGTGTTTTTCTGTGCCGTGCATTGCTGAGCGATCCCAAACTTCTGATCCTGGATGAACCGGATACCTTTGTGGATAACCGTTTTGAAGGAGAGTTGTATGAGAAACTCCGGGCGCTGAACAAAGAGATTGCCATCATCCTGGTTTCGCACGACGTGGGCACCATTTCAACCTATGTAAAAACCATTGCCTGCGTGAATAAATCGCTTCATTACCATCCGAGCAATATAATAACGCAGGAGCAGCTGGAAGGATACAATTGTCCGATCCAGGTTATAACACACGGAGAGGTTCCACACACTGTTTTACAGTATCATCATCATTGAATATGAACGCCATACTTGAACTTTTTAATTACGATTTTTTTCAGAAAGCTTTTCTTGCCACCGTTTTTGCCAGTATTTCCTGCGGAATTATTGGGAGTTATATCGTTGCGCGGAGGATTGTATTTATCAGCGGAGGAATCACCCATGCCTCGTTTGGAGGTATCGGACTGGCTTTTCTTTTCGGATTTAACCCCTTATTGGGAGCTGTGTTGTTTGCTGTAATGTCGGCCATGGGAATTCAGTTTTTTACCAAAGTAGCCGAAATCAGAGAAGATTCTTCCATTGCCATTTGGTGGTCGCTTGGAATGGCGCTGGGGATCATTTTTGTATTTCTCACACCGGGTTATACGCCCAATCTGATGAGTTACCTTTTTGGGAACATCCTTACGGTTACCAGCTCCGAACTTTGGTGGATGTTTATGCTGAACGTGGTAATTGTCCTGTTTTTTACGCTTTTTCTGCGTCAAATACTGTACATCGCTTTCGACGAAGAATTTGCCCGCACTGCCGGTTTGCCGGTCGATTTGTACAACTATCTCATCATGACACTGATTGCACTTACCGTGGTGCTGAACATCCGCGTGGTGGGAATTATCCTGATTTTATCGCTGCTGACGATCCCGCAGGCTTCGGCCAATCTTTTTACCAAAGATTTTAAGAAACTGATCGTTCTTTCGTCGATGTTTGCATTTATTGGTACGATGATCGGACTGTTCATTTCCTATTTTCTGGATATACCATCGGGGGCCGCGATTATTTTTACCCTGGTGCTTATGTTTGGCTTGCTTCGGGTGGTTAAGATATTTGTGTAATGTTCATCCAGAAAAAGGAGAAATACTATCGCTGCAAAACCTGTGGTTTTGAGTTTTCGAACCTCGATGTTGAACGTGTTTGCAGCAATTGTTTCGCCTGTACCGGATGCGAAGTTTATACTTGCCCGTCGTGTGGTTCGGAGGTGGTGGTTAAACCCATGAAAAAGATGTACCCGTAGTTCACTCTGAGCTTGAAATCAACACACAAAAAAACTTTCGGTTTAGCGTGATTTAATCTAATAATTCCCCTTGGCTATGCCATGGGGTTCCGCTTTTTCTCCCTCATTGAGGGGAGATGTCAGCCTCTATGGCTGACAGAGGGGTGAAATAAAGAAAATTCGGTTTTC
>JBKDZK010000534.1:0-3565 GCA_047971205.1 Draconibacterium sp. | reverse complement strand
AGCCGGCAGTCATAGTGATCGGATTGGCAGAAAAAGTTCCGGAATGTGGCAACAGCAGATTTTTTTCGTGCGGATCAAACACTTTCATCACATCAGCCCTTCCGGCCACTGCCCCCACCGGAAAGCCGCCTCCGATAATTTTCCCGAGCGAAGTAAGATCAGGTTTTACCTTATAATCTTCCTGGGTTCCACCATAATTTACCCGGAAAGTGATCACCTCGTCAAACACCAGTAAGGCATCGTTTTTTCGCGTCCAGGCGTAAACAGCTTCAATAAATTCGTTGGTTCCCCGCATCAATCCAACACGGTGCGGAACCGGATCGATGATCACACAGGCAATCTCATCGGCATGCCGGTCGAGAATGGAAAGCGTGCGCTCCACATCGTTGTAGGGAAAAATAATCACATCGCGCGATACACTTTTCGGTGTTCCGTGCGCCAGCAAAACACTGGCCGGGTGATTAATGTCACCCCAATTGGTGGGATTGGCCGTCTGACTGACTTCCGCAAAATCATAGGTTCCGTGATAGGTTCCTTCGGCTTTCGCAATTTTTGAGCGTCCGGTAAATGCCCGCGAAGCTTTTATCATGGCCATTACCGCCTCGGTTCCGGAATTTACAAAACGAATGCGCTCGAAGCTTTCCACCCTTTTGATCATGTGTTTCGCATAAACCACCTCAATTTCGGAGGCCAACGTGTAAGCTGTTCCTTTTTTCAGCTGTTCAATCACGGCATCGATAACCGGGGGGAAAGAATGCCCGTGAATCAACGCTGCCATGTTGTTGGCAAAATCAATCCGGGCAGTTCCTTCAATGTCGGTAATGTAGCACCCCGAAGCTACATTTGCATAATCAGGAAAAGGCTCGTGGTAAACCGTATTCCGGCTTACACCACCAGCCAAAACTTTTTGTGCCTGCTTATACAACTTTTCACTACTACTTTTTTTCGTCATGAGTTTTGGTTTGTTGCGTTAGATGTAATTCAGCACCGGTTTGCTGTTGCAAGGCCTCAAATGTTACTCCCGGCGCCAGCTCTCTGACAAATAGTTTTTCATTCAGAACATCGATAATGGCCAGGTCGGTATAAATGCGGCTCACCACCTTTTTCCCCGTTAAAGGGTAGCTGCATTCTTTTACAATTTTTGCCTCGCCCGATTTGGTGCAGTGCTTTGTGATCACAAAAACAGAGGGCACACCGGCCACCAGGTCCATCGCGCCACCCACTGCCGGAATATCCTCCGCGTTACCGGTCGACCAGTTGGCAAGATCACCTTCAGCCGAAACCTGGTAAGCACCAAGCACGCAAATATCAATGTGTCCGCCGCGGATCATCGCAAAACTATCGGCATGATGAAAATAGGCAGCCCCCGGAATGGCAGTGACGTATTTTTTGCCTGCATTTACCAGTTCGGGATCTTCTGTTCCCGGTGCGGCTACCGCTCCCATTCCCAACAATCCGTTTTCGGTGTGATAAATTACTTCCCGGCCTTCCGGAATAAATCCGACCACCATCTCCGGCATTCCAATACCGAGATTCACATAAGCTCCGTCGTAAATATCGCGAGCTACGTTTTGAGCCATTTCAGACGAGCTCCATCCTACTTTTTGCGTTGTTATGTCCATGGATACCTCCTTTCTTCGGCTACCAGTTTTGATTCGTCAGCAGGATTCGAAACTTCCACAACCCGGCGCACAAAAATGCCGGGAGTGACCACGCACTCGGGATCAATTTCTCCCAACTCCACTATTTTACGTGCCTGGACAATCGTAGTTTTGGCCGCCATACACATCACCGGACCAAAATTGCGGGCGGTTTTGTTGAAAACCAGGTTTCCGAATTTATCCGCCTTGTGGCATTTTACGAGCGAAAAATCGGCTTTAATGGCATGTTCCAGCACATAATCGCGTCCATTGAAACTCCGAACTTCTTTACCTTCTGCCAGCGGCGTATTTACCGAAGCAGGCGTATAAAAAGCCGGAATTCCGGCGCCACCGGCACGAATGCGTTCGGCCAGTGTACCCTGCGGTACCAGTTCGAGCTCGATTTCACCGCGGCGGTACATTTCCGGGAACACCACCGAAATGGTTGTTCGCGGGAAAGAACAGATGATTTTGCTTACCTGGCGGTTTTCGATCAAAGCAGCAAGTCCCACATGTCCGCTCCCTGCATTGTTGCTGACAATGGTAAGTTTTTTAGCCCCCCGGTCCACCAACGCATGAATCAGTTCCACCGGACTACCGGCTTCACCAAATCCGCTGATCATTACCGTGGCCCCGTCAAAAATATCCGCCACAGCTTCTACCGCCGAATCAACGATTTTATTGATCATGATCTGCTGCCAATTTCATTTCTTTCTCCAAAGCTTTCGAAAGCTGCTCTTCAATTTTTACCAGTTCATCCTCGTAGAAATACCTGTCGCTTCCATAAGGAACCAGTTTTTCGATCGTATTTTCCTGTTCGTCGTATTTGGCGAAGAAAGTTGTATCCATCCACTCCATGTTCCGTGCTTCATTGAATTTCAGCGCAAAAACCTTTTCTCCATTGATTTCGGCGGTTCCCATCAGCGAGGTTTTCCCGGCCGAAGAAGTCATGGTTATGTAGCGCGAAGGCCTGTTAATCGAAGCCAGACTGCGATATACTTTATTGAATATCTTCGAGATATCGGCCAGCGGTGCAGTAAAATAATGGTGTTCTCCGGTTGGCCGCGCACAGTACATCGAATGGAAACCAATGCCGAGCATAGCCAGCACATTCCCCAGATCGATCCAGTTTTGTGCCGAACGATCGATGTCAACTTTCCCGTTTTCATCATAAAACAAGCTGATGTGGTTCATAATCGGGCTTTGGCTTTTTACCGCTACTCCGTATTTTTTTAACCGCCGGACGGCTGCAACAGAAGCGGGATTCATCACATCGTGAGGCGTGGAAATATGTGCCACCCAAACCGTCTGGATTCCGTTTTCGGTCAGTTTTTGCAGCAATTCCAAAATCCGTTTAAAGGCATCGGTCAACAGCCATTCAGGATGAAAGTTTATCGCCCGCGAACCTATCCGCACCGTGCGAATGTGCATCAGTTCAGGATCTTCGATCAAAGGCTCCACGTATTCCAACAGTCTTTCATAGGGAATATAGCCTCCATCGCCACCTGTAATCAGAATGTCGCTCACTTCCTTGTGGCGTTTCAGGTATTCGTGCACCTGCGAAACTTCGCGCTGCACAAACATATCTTCGTCGCCGCGCACCTGCGCATGCCGGAAACAATAGGTACAAAACGAAAAACAGGTTTGTGTGGTCTTGTCAAGAATCAGCTTTACCGGCGGATATTTGTGCTGACTACCTTCCAGAATTTCCAGATGTCCCTCGTCGTTGATGTACCAGGGTTTGTTCAGCTTTTGTTTTCCGTCGTGCGGATTGGTCTTATGCATGTAGTCCTCCACCACCCGTTTTCTTGCCTCCTCATCAGGAGCATCGGCATATTTCTTCACCTCATCGGGATGAATCATGCCCGGCTGCGGGAATACCAGCTGGTAATTGGAATCACTCTCATAGTTTTTCCAATCGATGG
>JBKDZK010000533.1:0-1779 GCA_047971205.1 Draconibacterium sp. | reverse complement strand
TTCCTGTTGTCTGAAGGTTCTCCAGAAATAGTAATTACCATAAAATTGATTGTAGCTCAGGTACTTTATCCGTTCACTGATGATGAAATTTTCCCACAATGCGCCTTTGTCTGTTCTTAGTTCAAATTGCCGGAAATTACCAATCAGTGCATTTCTTATACCATTGTCCCAGAAGTAAATTTTCTTTCCTTTTTTTATTTCGTTACGCACATTTCGGCTGAGAGCATTGAGCTGAAATATGATAAATGCCTTTTCCAGAAGATTTATATAGCGTTCTACCGTTTCTTTGTCGGCTCCAACTAATTGACTGAGTTCGTTATAAGAAACCTCGCTTCCAATTTGTAAGGCTAACGCTTTTAATAATTTATCCAATAGTGCTGGCTTTTGAATCGTTCCGAAGGAAAGAATGTCTTTGTATAAATAACTGCCGGCCAGGTTTTTTAGTAACTTGATTTCATTTCCCGGAGAAGTTACAATATCAGGGTAATAACCAAAAATCATTCGATGTTTTATCAGCCTTTTTTCTTTAGTTAAGCTTGTGTGGTTTACCATTTCAGCAAAAGAAAGAGGAAATAGCTGATATTCCAGTTTTCTTCCCGTAAGTGGCTCGTTGATAGTATTTGCCAATTCAATCGATGAAGATCCGGATACAAATAGCTGGACATTTGGAATGTAATCCGTGATGCGCTTTAGGATAACTCCAATGTCTGGAATTAGTTGAGCTTCATCAATAAAAAGAGTTTGAGCATTACCCAGCAATGCTTTTAATCTGGAAGAAGTTAGATTTACGAGTTGTTCATTTGAATCCGGTTCGTCCCCATTTATGATTAGTGTATTCTGATCGTTTTTCAGAATGTTTTTAAGTAGGGTCGTTTTACCAACCTGTCGTGCTCCGAGCAATATTATTGCTTTTTTTAGCTTGAGGTCATTAATAATGTTTTGTTCCAGAGTCCTTGGTATCATTTGATGTCGTTTTGCATAAATGTACAATTATTCGATTCAAACCGAAAAATTTACGGTTAAAATTTCGGTCTTCTCCGAAGAATTAACCGTAAACGACGTATCTGATACCACGGGAAGGTGCCAGATTACATATCAAACGCGCTTCCGGCAATTTCCATTACCTGTTGAAATTCTCCGATCGATTTCAAATCCAGGGTTCCCGTAATGTAAATGATCATATCGGAACTAAGCAGAAGAAATTCATTCTCGCTTTTTCCTTCCTTTTTGTAAAAGTGGAGAACTTCGTGACGGTCCTGTCTTGTCATTAATCGCGTATAACCTTGCAGGTTGGTGTTTTCCAGAAAAGTTCTGACAAGGATATCGCCGCGGTCGTTGTTGGTTCTTGCGGGTTGTACCATTTTTAACTTGTGCAGCTGTTTTATGTAATTGATAAATTCGGGACTGGCATTTTTCGACTCCGACAACATGGCAAACATGTCTTTTGTAACTTCAAAATACGAATCGTCGGGCGTCGTAATTTTCTCCAGGGATTTATCGATGGATAGATTGCCGTTTTGCGCTGCACTGAACAAGCTTAGTGATAGCAGAAAAAGAATAAGTTTTGTTTTCATAACTGATTGAAATTGATGTTTTTAAATGGATTGTTTTTGTTGATGTTATTATTTTTCATTGCCTGAATACTGCTCACCGGTTCGCCCATCTTTTTTAGAGCCTATTCCTGTTGGGTGAGGCAGGCATTCAATTCTTTCGAAAAATAAAGCAAGGCCTGACTTGTATTTTTTTGAAGTTCAGCCAATTCCTGCGTTTGTGCTTTCT
>JBKDZK010000532.1:0-18122 GCA_047971205.1 Draconibacterium sp. | reverse complement strand
AAAGTCGCCAAGAATATTCTGATTTATCTCAAAAATTCAGGTTTTGTCCTTCTTTACTTTACGTTTTTACACCCTTGCAAAATCATTATTCTGATTTCTCCTTAACGGCCGTCAAAACTTTATCCCGATGACCAATGACCATTGGCTGTTACCTTCTTCCACGCTGCTGCATGCCGGCCATCATTCGCTGAACGTTTTTCCCTTGCGAAACCATTCGCATCATTTTGCGGGTTTCATCAAACTGTTTCAGCAAACGATTCACTTCCTGAATATCGGTTCCCGATCCGTTGGCAATACGTTTTCTCCGTCCGCCATTGATAATTGCCGGGTTTTCGCGTTCTTCCGCGGTCATGGAGTAGATGATCGCCTCAATGTGTTTGAATGCATCGTCGTCGATATCCATGTTTTTGATGGCTTTTCCCATTCCCGGGATCATTCCAACCACATCTTTCAAACTACCCATCTTTTTGATCTGGGCAATCTGTTTCAGGAAATCGTTAAAGTTAAAGGTATTCTTCGCCAGCTTTTTCTGAAGACGTTGTGCTTCTTCTTCGTCAAACTGTTCCTGTGCTTTTTCTACCAGCGAAACGATGTCACCCATTCCCAGGATACGATCGGCCATACGATCGGGGTGGAAAACATCCAAAGCTTCTAGTTTCTCACCGGTTCCTACAAACTTGATTGGCTTTTCAACCACTGCACGAATAGAGAGCGCTGCACCACCGCGGGTATCACCATCGAGCTTGGTAAGAACAACCCCGTCGAAGTCGAGACGGTCGTTAAATTCTTTGGCAGTATTTACGGCATCCTGACCCGTCATTGAATCCACCACGAAAAGAATTTCATCGGGATTAACGGCTGCTTTGATGGCCGCAATTTCTTTCATCATCTGCTCGTCAACTGCCAAACGACCTGCGGTATCCACAATCACTACGTCGTAGCCCTTGGCTTTGGCTTCCTGTATTGCAGCTTTGGCAATTTTCACCGGATCCATATTCCCTTCTTCGGTATACACCGGAACGCCGATTTGTTCGCCAAGCACTTTCAACTGTTCGATCGCAGCCGGACGGTAAACGTCGCCTGCAACCAGCATCGGATGACGGCCTTTTTTCTTTTTCAGCATGTTGGCCAGTTTGCCCGAGAAGGTTGTTTTACCCGATCCCTGCAGACCTGACATCAAAATAACAGCGGGTTTTCCTTTTAACTCAATATCAGTAAAGGTGCCCCCCATTAACGAAGCCAGCTCGTCTTTTACGATTTTTACCATCAACTGCCCTGGCTTCACAGCGGTAAGTACCTCCTGTCCGAGTGCTTTTTCTTTAACGTCGTCGGTAAATTTCTTGGCTATCTTAAAGTTGACGTCGGCATCCAGTAAGGCACGACGAATATCTTTCAATGTTTCTGCCACATTGATTTCGGTGATCTTCCCCTCACCCTTTAACATTTTAAAGGACCGTTCCAGCCTGTCACTTAAATTCTCAAACATGCTTTTAATTCTTTTGAAAATGAGGTGCAAAAATAGGAAAAAAATGAAAAAGGGGAAGGATTCGGAGCAGATAAAAGAGAAGGAACAACCAATATAAAAAGCCGTTTCTCCAAATTATCAGAAAATGAAGAAACGGTTTTTAACAATATACTTGTACCCAGACTATTAAAGATCGTTTTCGCCTTTTACATAGCCAAAGTTGGCAAGAATTCCACCATCAACATAAAGCACATGCCCGTTGACAAAATCGCTGGCCTTTGATGCCAGGAACAATGCCGCGTTGCCAATATCTTCGGGTTCTCCCCAGCGACCGGCGGGTGTGCGGGTCATTACCAGGTCGTTAAACGGATGGCCGCCTTCGCGAATTGGTGCGGTTTGAGAAGTGGCAATATAGCCGGGACCAATTCCATTGATCTGGATGTTGTACTTGGCCCATTCGCAAGTCATGTTGGCTGTTAAAAGCTTTAATCCACCTTTTGCCGATGCGTAGGCTGAAACCGAGTTCCGACCGTAAACACTCATCATCGAACACATGTTAATGATCTTTCCGGAGCGTTTTTCGATCATTTTTGGAGCTACCCGTTTAGAAACAATCAGCGGGGCTACCAAATCAATGTCAAGCACCAGTTTATAATCAGACACCTGCATATCAAGGATTGGAACGCGTTTGATAATTCCGGCGTTGTTCACCAGGATATCTACGGTACCCACTTCGGCTTCGATCTTCGAAATACCTTTATCCACTTCCTCTTCGCTGGTAACATCAAATTTCAGCGTATAAACCTCCACCCCAACTTCGGCAAACTCGGCTTTGCAGCTCTCGAGTTTTTCTTCCGAAATATCGTTTACACACACTTTGGCCCCGGCTTGTCCGAGCACTTTGCCAATGGCCATTCCAATACCGTGTGTTCCTCCGGTAATCAGGGCAACTTTTCCGCTTAAGTCAAATAATTCCTGTATCATAATTCAGTTTAAAGTTTTGAGTTTAAAGTTCAGAAACCGACGTGAGGACTTCTGAATAAAAATTAACGCAAATCAGTCGGAGCAATCACATCCATATCGCCGTAATCGAGATTCTCGCCTGCCATTCCCCAGATAAAAATATAATTGCTGGTTCCCGCCGCAGAGTGAATCGACCATTCGGGAGAAATCACTGCCTGCTCGTTTTGCATCCAAATGTGGCGTGTTTCGTTGGGTTGCCCCATAAAGTGACAAATTGCCTGGCCTTCGGGTACATTAAAGTAGAAATATACTTCGTTCCGGCGGCTGTGCTGATGCGGTGGCATGGTATTCCATACGCTTCCGGTTTTGAGTTCGGTCATCCCCATTTGCAACTGGCAGGTTTCCACCACACTATTGATCAGCAACTGGTTGATGTTTCTTTCGTTGGAAGTTTCCAATGCACCAAGATGCAAAACATTGGCCTCGCCCAAAGTCACCTGTTTGGTTGGAAATTCCTTGTGTGCCGGTGCCGAATTGATATAATAATGCGCCGGGTTTTCGGCACTGTCCGATTTAAAGATCACCTCTTTACTCCCTTTTCCGATGTACAAGGCATCTTTAAAATCCATTTTATACTCAGTTCCGTCGACAACAATTACTCCGGGTCCCGCAACATTGATCACTCCCACTTCTCTTCGCTCGCAGAAATATTCTGCTTTTAACAAATCGATGGTTTCCAGCGGCAGCGGTTCGTTCACCGGTACTGCACCTCCAACAATGTACCGCTCGATGGACGAATACACTAAACGAACATTTCCCGGCTCCATCAGTTTTTCCACTAAAAATTCTTTCCGAATTCTTGCAGTATCATACGATTTGAAGTCTTCGGGATGATAAGCGTAACGCGCTTCATAAATAGTTGCCATATTTTTTCTTTTTAAGTCTGTGCTTTATTATTTTCCTCCCGTAAAAAAATTTTTGTCCAGGAAGAAAAATCTGATCATTCAATTAAAAAGGAATAAATAATCAGCTACAAATGTATATATAATTTCGGGAGAATGCAATCGATTGCATAAAAAGAAAAATAATCTTAACTTTACCGCCAAAATAATAAGGATGAGCAACCAACCGGAAACAACCATTCACGACATTGCCAAAGCGTTGAATATATCAGCATCA
The DNA here is from genome assembly GCA_047971205.1 of Draconibacterium sp. GTDB lineage: Bacteria > Bacteroidota > Bacteroidia > Bacteroidales > Prolixibacteraceae > Draconibacterium. The sequence continues at coordinate 14,515 of JBKDZK010000532.1, read as the reverse complement.
ACTGTATCCAGAGCACTTAATGATAATCCGCTGATCAGCCAGGCTACCCGCAATAAAATAAAAAAGGCGGCAGCGGAAATGGGATACCGCCCCAATGTTGTGGCTGCCAACTTCCGAACCAAACGAACCAATACCATCGGGGTGATCGTTCCGCTGATCAACCGGCATTTCTTTTCGTCGGTAATTAGCGGCATTGAAGAAGTTGCCTACGAACAGGGCTTTGCCGTAAGCATATCGCAATCAAACGATAATTTTGAAAAAGAAAGTAAGATCGCACATTCCCTGTTTGCCAACCGTGTTGACGGAGTAATTCTTTCCATTGCCATGGAAACGAGTTCGTACGAACATTTAAAACTGTTTTCGGAAAGACAGATCCCGCTTGTATTTTTCGACCGTATTGTGGATGAAATTCATGCGTACAAAATTGTTGCAGACGATTTTCGCGGCGGATATCTGGCCACGCACCATTTAATTGAGCAGGGAAGAAAACGAATTGCCATGATTGGTGGTCCGCAAAATTTAAGGATTTACCAAAACAGGCAAACCGGATATATAACAGCTTTGCAGGAAGCCGGGCTTCAACCCGATGATGCATTTATTCTGCACAATAGCCTGACACGGAAAGACGGAACGCAAGCTATCAGCAAATTAATGAATGCAGCCATCCGTCCTGATGCCGTTTTTTGTGCCAACGACACAACGGCATTAAGCTCCATCATTTATTTGCGCGAAAACAACATAAAAGTACCGGAGGAAGTTGCAATTGTTGGATTTAGTAATGAACCGTTCGCGGAAGTGGTGACTCCGTCCATAAGTACCATTAAACAACCCGGGTTTGAAATGGGAAAGAAAGCCGCTGAATTGCTTATTCGCCAGATCAATCAAAAAGAAACTCCGGATTATTTTGAAACGATAACAATGCCCACGGAGTTGATTGTCAGGGATTCGTCGGTAAGCAAATAATCGGGCAAGGATCGATGACAGATTGATGTAGATTGAGTCAATCCTATTATTCTTTCAACAAGTAACCGGTTGACCATGCTTTTAGGTTGGGAACATAAATATCACATCCCAGGAAAAACCTCCCGGAGTTTCAACAGGTGTTGCATTCAGTTGTACTTCAACGCCCCTGTTCTGTAATTTGCCTGCATTCATTTTCCGGCTTGAATACCCGGACGACGGAGTTAAGTCGACGTTCATTATCTGGTTGTCAGAATACTCCGTAGCATTCCATTTCACCGAGAACATGCCCTGAAAACGGTTTTTCTCGTCTTCGTTCAATTTGTTTTGAAGTATCCAATACGGGTTGGCGAAGGTGTTATCGGTATTCCACTTCAACATGTTTCCCTCTGCATCGGCAGTGTTTTGCTTTTATGATTCGAGTGTAATATTCCGGGGCATAATGTCCAGCGACTGCACCACATTTGAACCGTCTTCAGCAAGATACGGCCGGTTCTCTATCGACGAATGGATGTAAGTAAGTTTAGAATCGAACTCGACTTTCTCACCCAGTTTTGAAAACCCGCGCAACTTTCAACTCCTATTTTTTCAGGAATCCGGGGTTACCTTTTCGCTGTTTACAGTATTTTATAATGTAAGGAAGGACGTCGCAAACCCCGTTATCCATTAAATCAATCTCAGCGACAAAGACAAAAAGAAATTTAGGGAGGTTCGCCTCCCTTTTTTACATCCTTTCCGGCATTTCAATTCCAAGCAGATTCATCCCTTTCTGAACAACCTGCCCAACCGATGATGCCAGAATTAACCTGAAATTCATGGTACCTGGATCGCTTTCGCCCAAAATTGAATGATCGTGATAGAATTGATTGAACTCTTTAACCAGCTCGTAGCAATAATTGGCGATCACTGCCGGGCTGTAATTATCGCCGGCTTCCTGCACTACCGAAGGGAACAGCGACAAACGCTTTAACAAGTCTTTCTCTTTTACCGTTAGCTCGGCAACCGGAAGACCGGCATCCATCGTCAATCCTTTTTCAGTTGCTTTCCGAAGCACCGACTGTATGCGTGCATAGGTATATTGAATAAAAGGACCGGTGTTACCGTTAAAGTCAATGGACTCCTCCGGATTGAACATCATATTTTTACGCGGATCAACTTTCAGAATAAAATACTTTAATGCCGCCAGGGCGATCATCCGGAACGTTTTTTCGGCTTCGTCTCCTGAAAGCGATTCCAGTTTTCCCAGCTCTTTCGACATGTTGCGGGCCACTTCGGTCATTCCGTCCATCAGGTCATCGGCATCTACCACCGTTCCTTCGCGCGACTTCATTTTTCCCGAAGGCAGTTCCACCATTCCATACGAAAAATGGTACAGGTCTTTTCCCCATTCAAAACCAAGTTTATCCAATAAAATTGCCAGTACCTGGAAATGATAGTTTTGCTCATTTCCAACCACGTAAACCATCTTATCGATCGAATAATCGTTAAAACGCATTTTCGCAGTACCAATATCCTGCGTCATGTAAACCGAAGTACCATCGCTGCGAAGCAGTAGTTTCTGGTCCAAACCATCTGCAGTCAGGTCGGCCCAAACCGATTGGTCTTCCCGCTGCGAAAAGATCCCCTCTTTCAGGCCCCGTAAAACTTCGTCTCTTCCTACCAGGTAAGTTTCCGATTCGTAGTAAATCTTGTCAAAATCAACCCCCAGGTTTTTGTAAGTTACGTCAAAACCTATGTACACCCAACCGTTCATGGTTTTCCATAGCTCCACTGTCTCTTCATCTTTAGCTTCCCATTTCCGCAGCATTTCGCGGGCGGCAATAATCGACGGAGCCTGATTTTCGGCTTCCTCTTTGGTCATCCCTCCTGCAACCAATTCTGCAATTTCAGCCTTGTAATGCTTGTCGAACTCCACATAAAATTCACCCACCAAATGATCGCCTTTCATTCCCGAGTTTTCCGGAGTTTTTCCGTTACCCCACATTTTCCAGGCATACATCGACTTGCAAATATGAATTCCGCGGTCGTTTACGATGTTGGTTTTCACTACCTTTTTCCCATTGGCTTTTGCAATTTCAGAAATAGAAAATCCCAAGAGGTTATTCCGAATATGCCCCAGGTGAAGCGGTTTATTGGTATTGGGCGAAGAATATTCCACCATTACCAGTTCTGAATCTTCCGTAACCGCTTTGGTTCCGAAATCCTGGTTTTGATAAATATCGCGAAGCACTTCCAACCAGTAAGTATTGTTGATCACCAGGTTCAGGAATCCCTTGATAACATTGAAAGAATCAACAATATCAACCTTTTCATTTAAGTAGCTTCCAAGATCATTGGCCGTTAATTCAGGCGATTTCTTTGACGCCCTTAGAAACGGGAACACGACAATGGTTAGGTCTCCTTCAAACTCCTTTCGGGTATTCTGAACCTGCACCTGGTTAACGTCAATTTCTGCGTTATAAAGTGTTTTCAACGCTTCAACGGTTGCATTCTGAATGATCTTTTCAATGCTCATGATGGTGAAAATTTTTGAGTGTGCAAATATAACATTTAAGCACAAAGAAGGGGTCGCCTGCGGGCATAAAAAAAGCCCTGTCGAACCGACAGAGCTTTTTGATGTATTTTGAAAACTACTATTTTCTGATTTTCGCAACTTCGAATTCAGTACGACGGTTTTCTTTTCTGTGCTTCATTGAATCGTTTGGTACAGCGGGTTTGCTTTCACCATAATTGTGTGACCCAACGTATGCGTTGTTAACACCTTTCATCAACAGGTATTTAACAACTGCCTGTGCACGTTTTTCAGAAAGTTTCATATTGTAACCTTCGCCACCGATGTTACAAGTGTGACCACCAACAACGATTTCATATTCTTTAGAAGCATTCAGTTGCTCAGCCAGTTTGTCCAGCTCTGCTTTGAATTCAGGCTTCAATTCAGCTTTGTCGAAATCGAAATAAATAGTTTCAATTGTCATATCAGACCAGTCAGGACATCCGTTGTTAGATGCAGGACCAGCTTCTTGCGGACATTTGTCTTCACAGTCGATTACACCGTCACCGTCTGAATCAAGCGGACAACCGTCAGCGTCAACAGCACAACCTTTTGGTGTATCTGGACATTTGTCTTTTGGATCCGGAACGCCGTCACCATCAGTATCAGGACAGCCTTTGAATTTAGCCAAACCAGCTACATCCGGGCACTCGTCATCTTTGTCGGCAATACCGTCACCATCGCGGTCAGGACAACCATTCAATGAAGCAGGGCCAGCTTCGTCCGGACAATCATCTTTGTAATCCGGAACACCGTCGCCATCGCGATCCAGCGGACATCCTTTTTCATCAACTTCTACTCCGGGAGGTGTATTCGGACATTCGTCTTTTCTGTCTTTTACACCGTCACCGTCAGAGTCTTTGCCAGCACCTAACGCAAATTCAACGATACTTGTTACCATAACATGGTCATCGTTTACATCGCCAGCAGCTCCGTTTACGCTTCTGACTCCGTCAATACCCTTAACATAAGAACCGGCAACAAACAATGCGGTACTTGGGCTAATCGGAAATTTCAAACCTGCACCAGCGTCGAAGTTCACACCGTTATCGTTGTTGTCCCACATGTAACCAACACCTCCAAAAAGGTAAGGCTGAACTTTGTTGTCTTCGTTGAAGAGTTTAAGACGCAGGTTCAATAACGGGTTTACTACGTCCAGACCGGGTTCGTCGAAAGATACACGAGTATCCAGCATCAAATCGAATCGTGGACTCAGGTAGCGACTCAGGTAGAAATCAGCAAGAAAACCAGCCGACTCAGTCTCCAGATTATAATTGATCCCAGGCCCAAGACCTATCGCCCATTTTTTGTCTGAATTCTGCGCCATTGCAGCCCCTGCTACAAATACCAAAGCAAGAAAAAAAAGAGTAAATTTTTTCATAATCTAACAGTTTATTATTGTTTTCTTTGAATTCTTGAAGCAATTTAAAAATTAATTTCAATCTTACAAAACAGTGATATCAGGTGTGGTCTATTTTTAATAAAAACATTTTTTAACAAATCTAAAAATTAAAATTATATAAACTCACAATATTATACATTTTGTTTTCAATAATTGACATAGAAACCACAGGGCATAGCTACCGATATGGAAAAATTACCGAGATAGCCATTATTCAACATAACGGACAACGTGTTACCGATTCTTTCTCGACACTGATCAACCCGGAAATGGACATTCCCTATTTCATTACCGACCTGACCGGGATCGATAACGAAATGGTGCGAAACGCGCCCAAATTTTACGAGGTAGCCCAAAAGATCGTTCAGATGACTTCGGGGCGAACATTCGTTGCTCACAATGTGAGTTTTGACTATAACTTCATCCGTGAAGAATTTGCACGGCTTGGCTACGACTACAAAAGCAAAACCCTTTGCACGGTAAAGCTTTCACGAAAACTGCTTCCGGGTCACCGTTCCTATTCATTGGGGAGACTATGCTCTGATCTGGATATAACAATAGAAGGAAGACACCGCGCCGCCGGCGATGCCTTTGCTACTGCCAAACTTTTTGAGATTTTACTGGGTAAACATCAACAAAACGAGAATAAAAATACGGTTCAAAACTACCGTTTGTTCTGAAAAACGCCGACTTATTCGTCGTTCTCGCTTCCGGCTTCCTCTTCAGTTTCGGTAAAGTCGAGTAATTCTTTTTCCTGAAGCGTGTTGTACCACAAGATCACTTTCTTGATGTCGGAAACATATACGCGGTTTTTGTCGTAATCGGGCAAAATGGTTTCGAAGTAGTTCTTCAGTTCATTTCCCGATGCTTTTTCCGAAATAGCTGCTCCCCCATCCTCTTTGTCAGAAATGGTTTTGAAAATATCTTTCAACGGAACATCGCCCTCATTGGTGTAGATTGCAATGTCTTCCAGCGTTGAAACTTTGGCAGTAGAATAAACAGGCATCCTTTTACCTGAATCCAGTGATTCTACAATTATATTGTTTTTACTTTCGGCCACCAACTTAAACAATCCTGAATGACCTGAAACAGATAATATTCCTTTTAACATGATTCAAATTTTTGGCGAATATACAATTTTTGCCATTCTTTTAATAAAACAGAAACCGGGTACCTGAAAACAAGAGAATTCAAAATACCCGGTTTCTTCTATAATTAATTTATCCCGAATAAATTATGCGTATGTTATTTTTTGCTGAATTGAAGTTCGTAAACAAGACCGGCTTTAAACCATCTTCCGGGCTGTACCACATTTTCGATATCGTTGTAAGTGGCATTAAAAAGGTTATTTACCGAAGTGTAAAGCCTTACGTTTCGAAGCTGATAAGATAACTTCCCGTCCACTAACCAAAACGGATCGTAATTTACTTCACCAACCGGGGCCATTTCTTCATACTTTGTATAACTTCCTTCCCGATCCTGGTACACCAGCTTCAAATCAAGACTTAGATTTTTCGCCAATTTCTGATTGAAAGAACATACCAGTTTATGTTTCAGGTTATCCAATACATACCGCGAAATAAAATCGTCTTCCTGCTTGTCAACATTATTAAACAAATAGCTGACATCGATATTGGGAGCAAATTCCCCAAAGCGGTTCCGCAGTATCAACTGCACTTGCGCCTCTGTTCCCAGGCTGGTCAGTCGTGTTAAATTTTGGGTTGTCCAGGTTTCCTCTTCGGTTGCCTTTACCCAATCGATAATGTTTTTTCCTTTCCGGTAAAACACGACCACGTGTCCTTTCACCACCGGCTTGCTAAACTTGATTCCACCTTCGATGGTCGACGATTTCTCCGGTTTCAAATCAGGGTTTCCTACGTTGGTTGGCCCCTGGTAATAAAGATCGGTGAAAGTTGGCATTCGCAGCGAGGTATTAAAGCTTGAGTAGAGTTTTACTCCTTCCGAAACATCATAGCTTACATCAACGCCAGGGAAGAAATTAATTCCAAGATCACTTCCGGAAATGTAGTTCCCCATAATCCCGGCCGTAAATGCCCACTTATTAATATATAACGAATGCTCCAGAAAACCGGACAAAGTGTTTCTCGAATCGGATTTGGTAAACTGTGCATCTTCTCCCGGAACGTCTTTGGGATGATCCATCTCTTTTCCAAGAACATTACTCAAAATATGCTCGCTCCGGTATTCGATTCCAATAGCAGTTTTCCCGGCTCCCCAAGCAAACCACGAATTCAGATTACCGCCAAACACGCTTGTTAAATGATGGTTGTGACCTTTGTAGGGACTAAATTGCGGATTACCGTCACCATCAACATAAGGGTATCCTGCAACTACATCATTCATCACATAAATCCCATCCGGATTTTTTTCATAATAACCTTTTTCCCTAAATGTTTCAAACCTATCCTGATGCCGCCTGTAATAAACCGCGGGACTTAAATGAAGCGGACCGGAAGAAGTCCATTTCGCAGAAGTAAACAACGTTTTGGTGGCTTCGTACTGGTTCGGATATTTAGGCGTGTAAAAACTGTTTGCCCCAAATCCTTTTTCAGAAACACCTACCTGAACATCCAGATCACCGTCCTTTGTGTTCAGTGAAGCCGAATAAAATCCGTTTAGCTCATCGAAATCGGTATTGTTAGTATACCCATCCGAGCGCTTCTTCCCAACGGCAAGCATGTGATTCAGCCTACCGGTTTTCACTCCGGCCGAGACATTCCCATCAAAATAACCAAAGCTTCCGCCGGAAGCATTCACGGTGGCTGAATTTCCGCCTCCTTTCCGGGTAATAATGTTAATGGCCCCCGAAAATGCATTGGGGCCGTAAACACGCGCAGCGGGCCCTTCGAGGACCTCGATTCTTTCGATTTGGGCTAAACTGACTGGAAGGTTTAAATTGTGATGGCCGGTTTGAGGGTCGGTGATGTTAATACCGTTTAGAAGGATTAAGATCTGGTCGAATGTACCACCGCGAATACTAACATCCGCCTGGACACCTTCAGTTCCGCGTTGTCGCACATCCACTCCGGCAATGTACTCTAACAGGTCCTGAACACTCTGAGCCGGTACCGCCTCAATTTCTTTTCTCTCGATCACGGAAACAATCCGTGCTACCTGCGAATAAAGTGCAGGTGTTCTCTGCGCACTCACCTCGATCTCATCAAGGTCGTATTCCATTTTAACTTCCGAAGTATCCTGGGTAGTTGCCAGCGTAATAACAGGTGTTGACAGAAAATAAACAATTGCCAAAACTGAAATCGCCACAACTTTCCTCAGTGCAAGGAAAAGAGAATAACTCTTTCTTCCCCACTTTCGGAAAAACAAAACAGATTGCGCATCATGGTTAAACTTACTTGTTCTCATCATACAAAATCTATGAAGCGGCAAAGATATAAATTGATATTGAAACAGCCGTACAGAAACCTCCAATACCTGATTCGGCGCGTAAAAAGCTGCATTCCTAACATATGTCAAAATCAACACAATAAGTAGATAAAAATTCTTTATATGGGATAGATTTAATCGACTGACTTTTGTCATGATTTATTTGCTTTTCAGGGGAACAAAAGCTTAAATTTGTTTAGACAAATTAAAAATAATGCGCCATGACTCAAATTCAATTCACCAACGCCCTGCTTGGATTAAGCGACAAATTACATTACTATGCCCTTAGTCTGACCTCTGACTCAGAGAGAGCGGACGACTTGCTGCAAGAGACTTTTCTGAAAGCGTTAACCTATCGTGAAAAGTTTACGCAGAACACCAATTTCAAGGCATGGATTTATACAATAATGAAAAACACCTTCATTAACGACTATCGTAGAAAAGTTAAAACAAAGAACACCTTTGAAGGTTCAAACAACGACTTTCACCTGATGTTTACAAAAGATAAAGTCTATCCGGCACCGGATTCTTTTTACAGTTCAAAAGAGATTACCAAAAGCATCAACGCTTTGGAAGACGAATACAAAGTGCCTTTTACCATGTTTTTGGATGGTTACAAATACAAGGAAATTGCAGAAGAACTGAGTTTGCCTTTAGGAACAGTAAAAAGCCGCATTTTCTTCACCCGTAAAAAGCTGGAGAAAGCGCTACACGAATACTCTGATAATTAATGATAATAAATGATTAGGTAATTAGGTCTTCTGTTTCTGAAGGCCTTTTTTTATTTTTGAAATCATCAAATATTCCTTATTTTCTCTTCTTTTAAGAGAGATGTCCTGCATAAGGAATGTGGGAGGATGAACAGAGAGGTCAATAAAATTAACAACATTACACTGACATGAAAAATATAGCCGTTCATTTAGCCGAAGGATTTGAAGAAATAGAAGCCATCAGTATTATTGATGTACTGCGCAGGGCCAGCCTGAAAGTAACTGTTGTGTCTGTTACCGGAGACCTGGTGGTTACCGGGGCGCACCAAATACAAGTTACAGCCGACAAATTATTTGAGGATGTTGATTATTCTGAAATAGAGATGCTAGTTCTTCCGGGGGGAATGCCGGGATCGGCCAACCTGAAAGCCCATGGCGGGTTACGAGAACAGATCCTGAATTTTAATGACAATGAAAAGCCTTTGGGAGCCATTTGTGCAGCACCGATGGTTTTCGGAAACCTTGGCCTGTTAAACAACAAAAAGGCGACCTGTTATCCGGGCTTCGAAGAAGAATTGCACGGGGCAGTTATCACAGGAAACGACGTAGAGCAAACCGGAAATATTATTACCGGGAAAGGAGCCGGTGTAGCCATTGAGTTTGCCTTAAAGATTGTGGAAGCTCTAAAAAGCAAAGAACTGGCAGATGAGCTGAAAAAGAAAATGATTGTAAAATAACGTGGAGAAACAGCTTCAGAAAAATCATGCTTACGAAATAAAAAAAACGTAGGCATGAAATTGGAAAAACCTAAGCGCGAAACTTTGGGAATCACGCATGCACTCTTTCCAAGAGAAAAAGGAATAAACGAAAAAGCCGCTCTTCATCATTGAAAAGCGGCTTTTCTATTCGGTAAAAAATCTATTTCGTTTTTTCGGCAATCCAGTTTTTGGCATTTACAAAAGCCTGGATCCACGGAGCAATTTCATCTGCTTTCCGGTCGGCAGGATAATGCGGCCAGTGCCACGGTTTGAAAGCCCTTTCCAGGTGAGGCATCATTACCAGGTGACGGCCATCTTCCGAGCAAAGCGAAGCAGCACTGAAATGCGAACCGTTCGGGTTTCCGGGATACTCTTCGTGGCTGTATTTCATCGGAATCTGGTACTGGTTCTCGTTAAACGGCAGGTAGAATTTACCTTCTCCGTGTGCCACCCAAATTCCCAGTTTCATGCCGCCCATGTTACCGAGCATCACCGAATCGTTTTCAAGGACGTCCACGTTCAGGAACGTTGATTCAAATTTATGCGACTCGTTGTGCAACATTTTTGGCTGAATGCTGTGCTCCGGATAAACCACCCCAAGCTCAATCATTACCTGGCAGCCGTTACAAACCCCCAAACTCAGGGTATCTTCCCTACGGTAGAATTTCTCGAGTGCAACACGGGCTTTCTCATTAAATTTGAAAGCACCGGCCCATCCTTTAGCCGATCCCAGTACATCGGAATTCGAGAAACCACCCACAAAAACGATCATATTTACGTCTTCCAGTGTCTCGCGTCCGGCAATCAAATCGGTCATATGAACGTCTTTTACGTCCATACCGGCGAGGTACATGGCATAAGCCATTTCGCGGTCGCCATTCACCCCTTTTTCACGAATGATTGCAGCCTTGATTCCTGACGGAGTTCTGCGTTTCAGATCGATTCCCAAATCAGCGGCTTTCCCGGTGAAATCCTTAAAATCAAACGTCAGCGCGTTGTTCTTGTAATTTTTAAAACGTTCCAGCGCTTTTTCTTCGCCACTTTGTTTGCGGTCGAGCAGGTACGAAGTTTTAAACCACATATCACGCAACGAGTTGATATCGAAATCCGCTTCCACCGTACGGTTCAGTACTCTCACTTTGCGGTAAGGCACCGGGAATCCAAGCGACATAAATGCAACGCCTGCTTCGGTCAGTTGTTTTTTCACCTCGTCGTTGTCGGCACATTGAATAACCAGCCCCGGGTTCTCGGCCAGTAATATCTTTGCCAGGTCTTCCTCTTCAAAGGCAGTTACATCTACTTTCATTCCGCCTTTTGTGTTGCTGAAACACATCTCCAGCAAAGTGGTAATCAAACCACCCGAAGCGATATCATGTCCGGCCAGAATCAAATCCTGTTCAATCAGTTTCTGAACCGTATTAAAAGCAACTACAAATTTTTCGGGATCAGCCACCGTTGGCGCTGTCTTCCCTATTTTATTGATCGACTGGGCAAAGGCACTTCCACCCAACGCTCTTTCCATGAACGATAAATCGATGAAAAGAATCTCCTTGCTTTCGTCGTTCACCAACACAGGTTCCACTACCTTTTTCACATCCGACACCTCGCCCGAAGCTGAGATAATCACCGTTCCGGGAGCCAGCACCACATCGTCCTTGTATTTCTGCGTCATCGACATGGAGTCTTTTCCGGTTGGGATGTTGATTCCAAGAGCGCAAGCAAAATCACTGGCAGCTTCCACTGCTTTGTAGATCCGTGCATTTTCTCCCGGATTTTTTGCCGGCCACATCCAGTTGGCACTTAACGAAACACTTTTGAGGTGATCGGTCATGGGGGCCCAGATAATGTTGGTCAGCGATTCAGCAATTGCCAGTACCGATCCTCTTTCGGCATCCACCAAAGCCGCCACCGGCGCATGACCGATGGAAGTCGCCAAACCTGCTTTCCCCTGGTAATCGAGTGTGATCACCCCCACGTTGTTCAACGGCAACTGAAGGGCACCAACCGTTTGCTGTTTGGCAATTCGTCCGGTTACCGAGCGATCCACCTTGTTGGTGAGCCAGTCTTTACACGCCACTGATTCCAGTTGAATGGTTTGCTCAACCAAGTCGTATATTTCTTCCCAATTGTATTCCAGTTCTTCAAAATCGGGCTCAATGGTTTCATCTTCCAAAACCGTTTTGGGTGGATTCCCAAACATGTAACCCAATTGCCAGTCGATCGACTTTTCACCCGTAGCCGAGTTTTCAAAAGTAAACTGCATATCGCCAGTTGCTTCCCCGATTTCGTACATCGGCGCTCTTTCGCGGTCGGCAATCCTGTGAAGCAGGTCCACATGCTCCTGTTTCATCACGAGTCCCATTCTCTCCTGCGACTCGTTTCCGATAATTTCTTTTTGTGACAGTGTTGGGTCGCCCACCGGCAATTTCGATGTATCAATTTTTCCTCCGGTCGATTCCACCAACTCAGACAAACAGTTCAGGTGACCGCCTGCACCGTGGTCATGAATTGAAATGATCGGGTTTTCATCCGATTCGCTTAAAGCACGGATGGCGTTATACACCCTTTTCTGCATTTCAGGATTCGCACGCTGCACAGCGTTCAACTCGATGGCGTTGTTAAACTCGCCCGTTGCTACCGACGAAACAGCGCCACCGCCCATTCCGATGCGGTAGTTGTCACCTCCTAAAAGAATGACTTTATCGCCCACTGTTGGCTCGTCTTTTAAACTGTGTTTTTTATTTCCGAAACCAATACCGCCGGCCAGCATGATCACCTTGTCGTAACCGTATTTGGTAAAACTTTCAAAGTGTTCGAAAGTAAGCACCGAACCGGTAATAATCGGTTGCCCGAATTTGTTACCGAAATCGCTGGCTCCGTTTGAAGCTTTGATCAGGATTTGCTCCGGTGTCTGGTACAACCATTCACGTTCATCGAAAGCCTGCTCCCACGAGCGTTGAGCTTCTGTTCGGGGATAGGAAGTCATGTAAACCGCTGTTCCGGCAATTGGCAAACTTCCTTTTCCGCCGGCAATACGGTCGCGAATTTCACCTCCGGTACCGGTAGAAGCTCCGTTAAACGGTTCTACGGTTGTGGGAAAATTATGCGTTTCAGCTTTTAACGACAGTACCGTTTCAATATTCTTAACTTCAAAAAAGTCGGGTTTATCCTGTGTTTTGGGAGCAAATTGCTCCACCACCGGTCCCTGCACAAAAGAGCAGTTGTCTTTGTAAGCAGAAACAATTTTGTTGGGATTTTCTTTCGATGTCTTTTTGATCATCTGAAACAGAGAAGACTCCATCTCTTTCCCGTCGATGACAAAAGTACCGTTAAAGATTTTATGACGACAGTGTTCCGAGTTCACCTGGGCAAAACCGTATACCTCACCATCGGTTAACGGACGTCCCATTTCTTTCGAAACTCCGTTCAGGTACTCAATTTCATCATCACTCAGCGCAAGGCCTTCCTGTTCGTTGTATGCAGCAATGTCTTCAATGTTCAGAATCGGGTCCGGCTCTTTGTCGATTGCAAATACCTGCTGGGTAAGCCCCCTGTAAATTGCCTGAAGCATCGGATCGTATTTCGCAGTTTCGCTTTCAACTTCAAAAAACTCCTCCATCCGGCGAATTCCTTCGATCCCCATATTCTGGGTGATTTCCACGGCGTTGGTACTCCAGGGTGTCAGCATCTCTTTGCGAGGTCCCACAAACCAACCTTCCAGTGTTTGGCTTTTCAGGTATTCGGCTCCCGAAAAAAGCCAGATCAGTTTTTCGATGTTCTCTTCTCCGAGAGGTTTTGCAGAATAAACTGCAATAATACTGTTGCTTTGATTTTTAAAGAATTGAATCATTTTTTACGGCAAGTTTTATGACGAATATGTTGTAAAACACGCCACAAAGATAAAAAATAAAAATGGGTGAAAATGATAAGTTCTCATCATTACATCGGAGTTTTCAACAAGGCTTAAAGTTAAAATGATTTAAATTATCAGGGATTTCAAATATTCTGATTTTCTTTATCAAAAATTGACAATCAATGCATCGTTTTTTAATCCTGTTGTTTTTGATCGTAACCATGGCGTGCAGCCAGCAAAAGCAACTTCAGCGTTCGTATATCGGGAAACCCATTGCCGCTTTAACCGAAGAGTTGGGCAAACCGCAACAAATATTTGACAATGAGTCGGAGAAAGTGTACATTTTCGAGAAACAAGAAGATTTAAAAGGCACCGAGATCAACCAGGGGAAACTCACTCTCGACCCGATTGTAACACCGAAAGTACAAAAAACGGAACGGCTTTATGTAACAGTAAAAGACGGCGTAATCGTAAATATCAGGCAAGAAAATGAGTACGAACGTCAATGATTTTTTTTTGAAACGTATGCAGGTTAAAAAATTTTTATAGTTTTGCACACACAATTTTCGGTACATCCGGAAAACGTTCTTACAACTATTGCCCAGGTGATGAAATTGGTAGACATGCAAGGTTGAGGGCCTTGTGGGAGTATAATCCCGTGCAGGTTCGAGTCCCGTCCTGGGCACTTTGGAGAAATCCAGAAGACAACAAAAGCGCTTAAAACAAATGTTTTAAGCGCTTTTTTATTTTTCATAAAATCAAAAATGCACAAAAAAAGTCAATATTACCGAGACTTTACCGAGAACAAGACTTTTTTCTGAAAACTGTTCTCAGAAAATCGCATAACTCGCTCTATTTCAACATTTAAATTAACCC
>JBKDZK010000531.1:0-4005 GCA_047971205.1 Draconibacterium sp. | reverse complement strand
CAATGAAAAACTGCCAAAAAAAAGTATGGAAAGAAGTTTTTTCACCTGCCAAATTTCGCGTAAAAATACAAGAATTTAGCCCTTCTCCAAGTGCGCAGGCCGAATTGACGGCACGATGGTTGCCAATGCAAATTGAACGTTAATTATTAACCGGTTATGGTTTTGAAACTCCCTTCAGAATCACCGGAAACTGCACAAGATCGTAGTCATTACCGTATACCAGGTACTTCTTCTCCCAGTCGGGATTGAACTTGTCTTTAAACTGAAATTGTCCTTTAAAATGCTAAAGTAGCTTTAATCTTTCCAGCGCTATTTTCATCGATCGTTCAGCCATTGTTTTGGGATCCTCAACCCCGGCAAAAGCCACCAAACCAAGGTTCACATGTGTAATCCCTTTGCTTTTGAACCACGCAAACATTTCAGTTAACAGAAAATAAATGATCCCGGTGGGAGCATCGTCCGTAATCCGAATCAGGTCGTAGGTTCCTTCTCCTTTTACAAAATCGGGCATCAGGTTCAGAAAGGCAACCACTTTTTCTTCCGGATTCTCAATCGTCATCACAGTTGTCTTCTTCACCAACTCGGGAAGAAACATTCCTTGCGAAAAAACCATTTCGCTCTTTCCGGGCTTGTTCAGCCAGGCATCCGACACCTACTGAAGCTTCTGGATCACCCCGTCTTTTATTTCAGGTTCGTACACATGAAAAGTAAATCCTGCATTTTTAGCTTTATTGATGGCATTTCGCAGCGGGTGCATTTTTGAGCCGCTTAACGAAAAAGTTTCCAGGTTCAGAATGGCTTCCTGCCCGATATACAATACGTTCTTTTTTAGCTGACGAAAAACACCGATGGATGATTCCGGAACCCGATAATAAAAGGTTTTCAAGCCGTTACCGTAACAATAGCGCTCAAATTCCTGAAGCAAGGGCAGCGTCGTTTCCTCATCGGCACAAACCGGTAACTCCAGAACAACAGCATAACTTCCCTGGATTTTATAGGCGAGAAAACCATTTTCATTAAAAAAGAAAAGCTTATCGGGGTAGTATTTGAAATAATCGAGTGCCGACTTACCGTAATCCTGCACCAGCAAACGTGCGTGGTTCCTGTCATTTTCCAAATCAGTGTGGTCGGTAACAAAAATAGGGCGGAGTGAAAGCACAATAGCAGAAATCAACAACCCGCCGCTAAAAAGATGAGCCAGTAAAACAAAATGCTGCCCAAAGCTTGATTGTGGCATATACTCAGAGTTGTCGAACAGGAAAATCAAACGAAACGATGCTTTTACCGAATGGATAAAACTGTAATCCACCCCCATGTGTACTTTTTCCAAAAAATAAGTTCCACCCGCGGTACTTACCATCAGCGCCACAAAAGCAGCCAGCCATATTTTCCACCAGTTTTGCAGGTAAAAAGGCAAAGAACGCACATTGTACAGGCGGTAAGTATACAACAAACTGGCAATAGCAAACAGAGAAACCAGCGCTTCTTCGTAATCAATTCCCTTGGTAAGGTGGCCAATCGCGGAAAGGGTTAATAGCAAAAGCGAAATTCGCCAGGCGCGCTTCACTCCTTTCAAAAGATAAACCGAAAGAGCGATTAACAGCAAACCAATAAAAAACACGGCGAAGTTTGAAATCGTAAGCGCCAGCCGGGGAAGCAGTTTTTCGAGGATCACAATTCGCTCGGGCAAGGTGGGCGAAATGGCAGAAACAATGTTTATCAGGCCTGCAACAAAGATGATAAACACCGGAATAACACGTAACAGGATGTTTTTTCTTGAGAACAGAAAACTGCCCACACCGGCGATCAAAGGCAGCCAAAATTCAAAGAAGCGGAACACAAGGGTTATGGCGGCAGCCTGCGGTGCAGCTATCCCGCTTTGGATAAAAACATAAGTCATGGAAACTTCGATGGCCCCGATGCCGCGCAAAAAAGGCGAAACAATCAGCAACATCAGCATCACGATGTAGGCCATAAAAGCCGTAAACAAAGTAGGCTGAAAACCCAGCGCCAACATGGAAATACAAACATGACTTACCCCAACCAGCTCAATGAATACTGAAATAAGCAATGCAAAAATAAAAGCCCGGTTATGAAGGTTCGTTGAAAAAACATTCTCAAGCGTTAACAGCGCCTGCGGATTGAACCGCTGCACCAGCCTGTAAACAAAACCGCGTTTCACAAACGACCAGACAACCCATAAAATCAGGGCAATCAGCACAATTAACACGATGAAAGGAATCAGTTCTACCGAAGTAAGTTTGTTGCGTAACAGCAGTATAATCAGCAGAGGAAAGGCAACCACAACCACCGAAAGAAATCCGCACAGCCCGTAAATGTAAGAGCCATAATGAATATCGAAATTACTGATTCCCCTGGCGGACAGTGGCCGGGTAAAAAATACCAGCGACGAAACTCCCCCAGCCGGCAGGAAAATACTGATCAGGTTTCGCTTCAGAAACAGAGGCAAAGTGTCGCTTAAACTGGTTTTCACACCCGCTGCCCTGAAACTGAAAACATACATAAATGCCTGAAGCAAAACATACAGTACCGTAACGATCAGCCCCAGAAGAATGTAAAATGAGTTGGCGTTTTGCAGTGTCGATCGGATTTGTGCAATCTCAAGATGCTCGTTTTTGATGAAATAGATACTCATCAAAATCATAAGAACAGCCAGTGTGATCTGCCAAACCGGCCTGCTGCTTCTTCGGTTTTTAAATATTCTGATCATAATCACGAATGTTAAACCAACCGGCACTCTGCAAAAACCGCCTTTGCTTTACGCAGTCATCTATTCGCGCAAAGCTTCCACTTCGGCAATTGTCTTGGGTTTTGGTTTTCCAAGTAATTGGGCTCCGTTCTTGGTCATTACAAAGTCTTCTTCGTTGCGGATACCACCAAAATTACGATAAGTTTTCACCTTGTCCCAATTAATAAAGTCCTTGAATTTACCCTGTCCGCTCCAAAGATCGATCAACTCCGGGATAAAATAAATTCCCGGCTCGATGGTAAATACATGTCCGGCCTGCAGCGGTTTTGCCAGTCGCAACGATTTCAACCCGAACTGCGTACTTTTGGGCCGACCGTCGTATCCCACCCAAACCTCGCCAAGGTCTTCCATATCGTGTACATCAAGGCCCATCATATGTCCGGTTCCGCAGGGAAAGAACAAGGCATGAGCGCCAGCTTCCACTGCATCGGCGGTATTTCCTTTGGTAAAGCCCATGCTTTTCATACCATCAAAAATAGCAGAACAGGCTGCCTCGTGCGCATCCCGAAAAGGTTTCTGAAACCCCAGTGCATCAATGGCCGCCTGATGAGCCGCCAGCGTAATTCCGTATATTTCCTTTTGCTCTGAAGTAAACTTCTTACTCACCGGGAAAGTGCTCGACAGGTCTCCCGCATAACACATTTCATTCTCGAAACCGGCATCGACTAAAAACAGATCGCCTTCTTTGATGGTCTTCCCGTGGTAATGATTGTGCAATGTTTGTCCGTTAATGGTGGCAATGATGGGAAAAGAGATGTTTCCGCCGGCGGCAAGAGCCACTTTGTGAATTTCGGCAGCCACTTCAGCTTCGCTCATCCCGGGTTGGGCAAATTTCATGGCTGCCATGTGCATATCCACCGAGACATCCACTGCCTGGTTAATTTGCACAAGTTCTTTTGCCGTTTTTATTTCGCGCTGCCTCACCACCGCTTTTACCAGTTCGAGCGAGTACCTGCTTGCAATTTCGTTGGGATACACACCTGCCAGTTCCAGAAGTTTGATCTTATTTTCGGGTCGGTACAGCGGCAGAAAGTGCAACATTTGCCCGGTGGTTTTAGCCTTGCTCACGGCTTCCTGCAAATGAACCACCGGCTTAACACGGCTTACTCCGCATTTCTCTGCCCGCTCAGCAATCGTAGGTTGCGGCCCCATCCAAACAATATCGTCGATGGTATAATCGTCTCCGAAAATTGTTTCCGTGTCGTTGTCAATATCGATCAGCGCTGCCAGCCCCG
>JBKDZK010000530.1:0-1723 GCA_047971205.1 Draconibacterium sp. | reverse complement strand
GCGATTAGCATCACTAGTCATGTTATTTTCATTATCTCATTTTTTAAGGTAATGTTATACCACCAATAGGGCGGAATAACATCATCTATTATGTTGAATCGCTAAAATTTCTGAAATCAGAAGCAGTAACTTTAGCGTGATTTCTTGTTGGTGATATTCGCGTATTCAAGGCCTTTGTTTTTAAGGTGTTTTAAAAATAAACATAAAAGCTATTCCCGCTACTGGGGAGGCGTATGTTTTAGGTCAGGGTTTTGTGTTTAGAGTTGAAAGTTCAGAGTTCAGTGTGCTTTTTCCCCATGCCCCATGCCCTTTGCAATTTAACAGTTTATCAATTTAGCAATAGCTTGTGTCTTGCAGCTTATTTCTGCATTCAGTCCATCTGTCCTTCAGTCCCTCAATCCTTTAAAAGTTCTGAATAAGCATGTCGGTTATTTCGAGCAGGTTTTCTTTCCAGGCTGGGTTTAAGGGCCACATTTCAACAACTTCCCCATCGATTTCTTCGGCAAATACACGGGCTTGTTCGCGGTCTAAATCACTTTGAATATAAATTACCCGGATGTTTTCTTTTTGTGCCAGTTTCACCAGTTCGGCCATTCGCTGGGGCGTTGGTTCTTTGCCGCCCGGCTCAAGCGAGTATTCATTGAGCCGGTATTCGCGGGCAAAGTACGAAAGGCTCGGGTGAAACATAATGAATTCCCGGCCTTGGTAGTCCTTTAATTTACTTCTGATTTCAGCATCCAGTTGGTCGATTTCGGAGGCAAACTTACGGTAGTTTTCGTTATAAACGGTGCTTCTCGCGGGATTTAAAGCCGAAAGCTCGTCGGTAATGCGGCGGGCCATGTGTTTGGCCAGTGGCGGCGACATCCAGATGTGGGGATTGGCTCCTTTTCCTGTTGCCGGCCCGGTGGTGTTTACGGATGACGGAGTAATTAAATCCAGTCCCTGCGAAAGGTCAACTACCTTCATTTCCGGGTTGGCCTGCTGTATTTTTTCTTTCCACGAATATTCAAAGCCAATGTGCCCGATGCGCAACCATACTTTTGAACGAACGATGTCTTTTAACTGAGAAGGTAAGAGTGTAAAAGCCGCAGGACTTGCTCCGGGCGGCAGTAAAACGTTTACTTTGAAATCGGTTCCGGCAATTGTTTCAACAAATGTTTTTTGAGGCAAAATGCTGACGGTTACTACCGGTTTTTCGGTGTCTTTGTTGTTTTTGGAGTTACACGAAAAAAGGCAAAGTGCTAAAAAGATGATGAAAATTTTGGATGTGCTTACCTGCATTTGCTTCACTTTGTTGGTTTATTAAATCGTCCGCTGAGTTGTGATGTGCGCCCGTGAATATTTTGCATTGTGGCATTTGCATATCCAAGACCCCTCGTTTTTTGCGCGACCTAAAAATAAACATAAAAAGGATTGCGGCTTTGTAAAACCGTCTGTTTTTTGACTCGGGTTTTGTGGCTGTGTTGCTGTATTGCCGTTTTGCTGAAAAAGCCAGCAGCCCGGAGTTCAGAGTTCAAAGTTACCATGAAACTATGTTCCCGCAAAGCTCGCGGCTAGCAGCTCATCGCTCGCAGCTAATTCTAACATTCAAGCATTAATGCATTCCAGCATTCTTTCCTCAATCCCTCCGCGAAGTCGTTTTCTTTCTACAATTTAACAGTTTTGCAATTTATCAATGGCTTGAAGTTAGAAGTACGAAGCTTGAAGTTACGTGTTCAAAGTT
>JBKDZK010000529.1:0-4146 GCA_047971205.1 Draconibacterium sp. | reverse complement strand
TCGGTTTCGCGGTTGATCAGCTTTAGCAGAATTCTACCATCGGAGATCGACCATTTTTTCAGTTCGTCCTTGTGTTTATCGAGCAGCTCTTTCTCCAGCTTCTTCATTAGCTTTCGTTGATCGCCCCGGTCTTCCAGCGCTTCGTACCGCGGCTGGTACTCGACAAGCAGTTCGCGGGCTTCTACAGCCAAAGGATACACCTTTTTCACTTTTTGCACATACCTCGAATAGCGCCGGTAATCGCGTTTGTTCTTAAACTCGCGCTCCGGAAAAACAACCACCTCTTTGATGTTTTTAAACACAACGGTATCGCCGTTCTGAATCATGCCCAGATTCACTTCCTTCCGATCAGGTTGTTGTGCCCGTGTAAGCCCTGCCATCAGAAGCCCTGCCAATATCAATACCCATTCCCTCAAACGAATGTTTTTAAAATTATCCGTGTAAAAGTAGAACGAAACGAGCACAATAAAAAGCCTTTTGACATACAGATTAATGATTAGGCGAGTTACATGAGTCTCCTTTAAAAAAATCAATTTAGACGAATGAATAAACAATTTATCCATTACAGGCCAAGCAAAGTTTATATATTTGATCCTCTAAAAAACTAAACGAAGTATGAAGACAAGCGTTCATTCCGAGATCGGTAAACTGGAAGGCGTAATTGTGCACACGCCGGGGTCGGAAGTAGAAAACATGACACCCGAAAATGCCGAGCGGGCCTTGTACAGCGACATCCTGAATCTTTCGATTGCCTCGAAAGAATACGCGCAGTTAAATGGTGTGCTGCAAAAAGTTACCCGCGTTTTCGAGGTAAAAGACCTGTTGTCGGTTATTCTTGAAAAAGAGGAGGTGAAACACCAGTTGCTAAACGACATTTGCACGCTCGAAAAAATTGAGCTCAGCAGATCGCTGCTTAACACTCCGGCCGATGTACTGAGCAAACTGCTGGTGGAAGGCGTTGCGCTGGAGAAGAACAACCTGACCAATTACCTCAGCAACGAACGTTTTTGGCTGCGGCCACTGCACAATCTGTTTTTCACGCGCGACTCGGCCATGGGAATGAACGACAGCATGCTGGTGGGAAAAATGGCCAACCCGGTTCGCGAACGCGAGTCGATGATCATGGATGCCATCTTTAACCATCATCCAGAAATTGAAACGACTGTTTTGAACCCGTCAAAACCTGCTTTTGAAATGCAGGTACATCCACGCTCTACCATCGAGGGCGGTGATGTTCAGATAGCACGCGAAGATATCTTTGTGATCGGAACAGGCATCAGAACCAGCACCCAGGGGATCGATTTTATCATCGAAAGCATCAAACGAACAAAGAAAGAAAAACACCACATCATTGTACAGGAGCTGCCTTCGTCGCCCGAATCCTTTATTCACCTCGATATGGTTTTTACTTTTCTGAACAAACACGAATGCATGGTTTACCCACCGGTTATTTTTGGCATGAGCCGTTACCGGACCATTCATCTTGAAATCGAAAACGGAAGGGTGAATAAGATAGAAGAGTTTCCGAATATTCCGGCAGCGCTTCAGAAACTGGGGATGGATCTGGAGCCCATCTCCTGCGGAGGCCATGTGGATGCCTGGATGCAGGAACGCGAACAATGGCACAGCGGAGCTAACTTTTTTGCGTTTGAACCGGGAAAAATCATCGGCTACCAGCGCAATAACCATACACTGAACGAGCTTAACAGCAAGGGCTACGAAATACTTGCCGCTACCGATGTAATAGAAGGAAAAATTTCGATCGATGATTACCAAAAATGCGTGGTAACCATTGCCGGCTCAGAACTGGCAAGAGGTGGCGGTGGCGCCCGCTGTATGACACAACCGATCAGGAGAGCAAAAGTGAATTGGTAATCTTTAGACTCTCAGTTGACAATCACAGCCTCAAAGAAATATTGACAACATAAAAAAGAATTTATCTTTTAGAAACATACTCGAAGCTCATGGCTCGAGGCTTACAGCTTATAAATAATGCGAAAACTAAGAAACAGCGAGCTCAACCGGCTGACGGTGGAAGAATACAAGGAATCAGAAAAATCGCCGATGGTTGTGGTACTCGACAACATCAGGAGTTGTCACAACATTGGCTCTGTATTTCGTACGTCGGATGCTTTGCTGGTTCGGAAAATATACCTCTGCGGAATTACCGCCACACCACCCAACAACGAAATCCGCAAAACGGCGCTCGACGCCGAACGCTCGGTTGCGTGGGAATACCATGAACATACCGAAGAAGTGGTAAAAAACTTAAAAGAAGACGGCTTTACAGTTTACGCCATCGAACAAGTGGAGAACAGCATTATGCTGCCTGATTTCCGGCCCGGGGAGAATGAAAAGATTGCGCTTGTTTTTGGCAACGAAGTAAAGGGAGTAAAACAATCGGTGGTAAACCTTTGCAACGGCAGCATTGAAATTCCACAATACGGAACCAAACATTCCTTCAATATTTCGGTGAGTGCCGGAATTGTGCTTTGGGATATTTTTCAGAAAATGCAGGGATAAATTGTACCTTCAATAAGTTAGTAAGCTTAACATGGAAATTATTCTTTGCGAAACCCTAACGTAAAAAGTTTTCCATCACGTTTTTTTAAAATTTCACTGGATTATAAAAATAATACCAGCCTCATTTTTTAATCTACCCCATAAATATTTAACCATTTTTTTCCTGCCGGAGGCCTTCATCCCGAGTCCTCGGGACGAAGCAGAAAAGTCAAGGCTGCTTTTTATCAATGCATAATTGAGCATTTTAAATAAAATTACGTTGGGCAACATTTCTGAAAATTCGTTACTTTTAAAGAAAATTGAATGAAATGAATACCCCGTCCGGCATGCCTGAAGAATTTTTACAGTACGTTTGGGAAAACCGTCTTTTTGATTCCGGTGCTTTGAAAACCAGCACCGGAGAACCCATCGAGATAATACACCCCGGCAGAAAGAATACCGACTCGGGGCCTGATTTTTTCAATGCCCGGATAAAACTCGGGGATACGGTTTGGGCGGGAAATATTGAAATACATGTAAAAGCTTCGGACTGGAACAAACACCTTCATCAAAACGATAAAGCTTACGACAATGTGGTGCTGCACGTTGTGGAAACTTTTGATACTGAAATTGCACGAACCAATGGCGAAACCATTCCAACGCTGATTCTGACGTATCCTGACTACCTCCGAAATAACTATCAAAGCCTGCTGGATGCCAAAACATGGATTGCCTGCGAAAACCGTTTTCACCGCATTGATCCGATCCTGCTTCAGCTGGGCTTTAACCGACTGATGATCGGACGCCTCGAAAGCAAAACCGAGGCAATCCTGGCGCGGCTCGAACAAAACAACAACGACTGGAACGAAACTTTCTACCAGGTGCTGGCCCGCTCTTTCGGATTCAAAGTAAATGCGGTTCCCTTTGAATTGCTTGCCCGGTCGCTGCCGGCTTCGCTGCTTACCAGGCATAAAAACAACCAGTTCCAGCTCGAAGCCCTTCTTTTTGGCAATTCAGGATTATTGAACCATCAATTGCTGGGCGATGATTACTACCTGAAACTGCGGGAAGAATACTCGTTTCTGTATAAAAAATATGAGCTAAGAGCCATCGAAAGTCATCTCTGGAAATTTCTTCGTTTGCGCCCTGTCAACTTTCCGCCGGTACGGATTTCGCAACTGGCAGCGCTTTTTCACCGGTCAGAAGCCTTGTTTTCAAACATTATCGAGCCGGAAAGTCTTTCAGAACTGTACTCGCTTTTCAGGGTAAGAGCTTCCGAATACTGGGATACGCATTACAATTTCAACAAACCATCCAAAAGCAAACAGGCAAAAGAACTAGGCGAAACATCGATTCAAATCCTCATCATCAATGTGGTTATCCCTTTTCTGTTTGTTTACGGTGAAAAGCAAAACAAAAACCACCTGAAAAACAGGGCGCTGGAGTTCCTGGAACAATTACCGGCCGAAGCCAATTCCGTTGTAGCAAAATGGGCCCAACTTGGGATTAATGCACGGTCGGCCTTTGAGTCGCAAGCCTTACTTCAGTTAAAAAGCCAATACTGCGAAGCAAAAAAATGTTTAAATTGCCAGGTAGGAGTTAAGCTGGTTTCAGAGCGCGAATAATCATTCTAAATGAGATCTA
>JBKDZK010000528.1:0-13676 GCA_047971205.1 Draconibacterium sp. | reverse complement strand
GGATGGCACCGACCAGCTTGGGCCCATAGGTTGTAATTATAGCATATAACTGCTCTGAAAGATTTTCAAGATTTCTCATACTTATCCGTTTCTAAGTGCGTACGTACAACATTTCGCTGCGCAAATAGCGTAAGGTATCGTTTACGTTGCCCAGCTTTTGCAGCTCATCGTCTATTACCGATATGTTAAACATCCTTTCCAGGTAATAAGTGAAAATGGTCCAATCGACTTTATCAAAGCGCAGGTCTTCGATAAAAGATGCCGTTAGGCATATATTGTCGCGGGTAACGCCTGTTTTGCGCAGTACCCGGTACAGGTTCCGCCTGATCGATTTTTCTTCTTTTTCTCCTGTTTCCATCTGTTTAAATTTTTGCAAATCCCGCTTATGGGGCGAGATAAAATCCGTATATAAAACGCAAAAATACCGATTAAATTACGGCATACTGCCCATAAAAGCTATTTCTGGTTCTGTTGTCCACAGAATTCGAACAAATGAATTCTCGGGTCAAATATAAGAAAAATCAGATTCTTAGGGCATAGGGGGTGTTTTTTGTTCCTGATAGCCCTTTCGTAAGCATTGTTGCCTGGTGGTACTTGGGGGTTATAGAGAAAAGAGAAAAGGTAACCCCTGTATTTGACGAGCCTGTTGCGGAAAGAGACCAGTTCTTTATGTTCGGGGGGCAGGCCATATATGAGCAACCTGTCCATACGTTTTTCCAGGGTTGTCCTTCGGGGTTGGTGATCATTTTGCCATGTCCGTGCCCAGTATTTTTCGCCTCCAACTTTCACCCCTGTTTCGTCGCTGCCAATAAAACCGCATTTTTATTGAATTGACCGTTACCGACTGAATCTTCACCGGCTTATTAAGAATTTCTTCAGCTATTTTGAAAGCTAAGTCATAATTGCCACTTTCCTTATAAAGTTTTGCCAATTGATACAAAGGCAAGAACCGGCATGGAATCATATTAGTGGCATGTTCATATATTCGGATCGCTTTTTCATGTTCCCCCTTTTGGTGGTAATTATCACCCAAAAGCATTTGTAAATCATAATCATTAAACCGCTTTTTACATTCGTTTAGAATTTCTGCGCTTTTGTCAAACCTTCTTGCAACATTCAGTTCTGCTCCGTAGTTGTAAAGAAAAAATGGATTTCGTTTTAAAGATGTTGAATATAGTTTCTCATAATCCGGTAACATTTCCTCGGTGTTCCCTCGTAATGAGTTTACTGCAATTTTTTTCCACTTTATCTCCGCTTGTATTTGCTTGGTGAAATAGAAAAGGGAAAAAGTACAAGCAATAACAACAACAATTCTTGTAGAAATAGAAATTGCGGTATGGTTTATTTTGATTGCTTTTGATGGCAATAATAATGATAGGCAGAACGCGAGCAGCAACCAAACCGCAACATATTGTAACGGGTACGAAAAACACGCTAATACCAAAAAAGATGCTAATCCGCTTAAAACAACCGCTCTGTTCTCGTTTTTAGATTTAACTATACTCCACAATCCGAACAAGATACCTGAAAGGGCTATAAACAATCCAGTTATTCCAAACTCAACAGCAACTTTTATAAATTCATTGAATGGGTGCTTTATATTATCGGCAAGTTGGGCATATATTGAATTGGGGTTGTTCTTGAAATAATCAGCCTGATAATCCATGTACTTAGCCTGAAATGCTCTATATCCGTGACCAAAAACAGGTTTATCTTTTATCATCTCCGATGAAACTTTCCAGATTAAAAGCCGACCGTTTGCTGAATCCTTTTTTTGAAAATAAAGCATGAAAGCTACAATTGTAATTAACCCAAAAATAAGGGCTAACAGTAATTTGTAATATTTAAGTTCCTGAAATTTGTACCCTATATTAGTTTGGAATAGCAGGAAAACCATAGACGAAATTATAATAGCCAGCATCCCAGTCCTTGAATCAGAAAAAAATACTGCCATTGCAATTATCACCAAGCCTGTGCCTATCACATACCTCTCAACTTTCTTTGCCTTTACCAACAAATACAATCCTATTGGAAAACACATTGCTAAAATGGCTGCAAACCCGGCAGGATTGTCAAAACTTCCTGTAATTGCAAATCTTGAATGGTTTGATGAGAGCAAACCCACAAACTGAAGTAACCCGTAACATGCCTGTAGAAAAGAAATAATACTTATGCACCAAAGGATTGCTTTACTGGATAAAACGCCAAAATTTATCTTTTTCTTGTGTATTGCTGTAATTGCAAGCAAAATCGATAAAGTTAAAATGATAAAGTAATACTTTGGAGTTTTCGTTGCATTTACAAACTTACCGGAAGTGATAAATATACTTCCGGCAAATAGTATTATGGGGAAATTCAATAAATAACGGCTCATTATCCTTAATGGAACATATTTTTATTCCCTTTAAAATTACAAATTCGTTCAATTAGCTTTACAATTCCTATTATCACAAATACCAAGGAAATATAAAATCTTTCCTTGTTTACAAAACCATCAATTAGCAAAATTAGTGTTGCTGTAATAATAAGTATAAATCCACCTTTAGAATTATTAATTTTGTTGTTTGTAAAAACTAAAATGAAAAACAATATTGAGATAATTATTGGCAGTAACTTCATTTGAAACTTTTTATAAACAAATACCTGTTGTTCATCTACGGATACTTTTCTGTAATATGCTATTCTCCCAATGCTATCCCGAATAGATAATAGTTCATTGACAGTATTTACTAGATTATTTGAGGTTTGAGCACTTTTTAAAAAAGTTTCTTCATCCTCTAAGTAATTGCTCAATTGACAACTCAACATAAATGAAAGTGTTTCCTTCGGCTGGGTCGGCAACATACACTTTGCTTTTGGTAATCTTATAAACAACTACAAAGTGTTCCTGCCTCCAATGGGCTATAAATGGAGTTACGTTTTCTTACTCAATCTTATTAAACGCAGTCTGAACTGACATTGTGTGAAAACCGATACTTTCTGCTGCATCACTAATCCCCAACACAGAAACTCCGTCACGAGTGATGTATGTACGCTTACGCAAAGTTTCTGCAGTATAGCTCTTGCCATAATATTTGGCTATCATACGCAAACAAGCTGCACCGCAATCCATTGCATCATGTTGTACCTCAAATTTAAAACCTCTGTGCAACATACTTTAGAAAAACCCTTTAGTTTCTTTCTTTTCTTTGTAATTCTTCTTCTTAATTGATTGCACTTCGTTTCCTTTTGTAAGGTTGAATGTTAATTTAACCATTAACAAGTTGGTTAATATGCTCACATCGGTTGTGTGTTTTTCCTTGAAAGAATTATCCGCATAATGGTCTTCCATGACATACTCAATACTTTTATTTATAGGTAAAATGTATAGTAGAGATAGATTTAATCGTTGTTTCAAAAATGGCTGTTTCAAAAATAAACCAAGATAGTCGTTGTCGTTGCTATAATGTCCGTAGGCTTGTATTTGTTTGGCATTCATTCTTTTGAACATTAGCGCATACAAAGTTCTGTGTTTGGAAATGTACATCAGGTTACTTTTAATGGTAAAGTCGTTAACATGATTTGAATGCCCCTCAAATTCTGTCTTATCGAAATAAAGTGAGCCTGTGAAATCAACAAACATTTTTCGGGGAATCAAAGATAATCTTGTGCTCGCTTTTACCCCTGCTGATTCGTATTTGTCCAAATTAGAGTAAGTGTATCTGTAAGAATCATTATAAATATGGCCTGTCTTAGAAATAAAATCTATTGTTCTTGAGTAGTAAGGCTCAATGCTTAATCGGTTATTAAATAATTTGAAATCAATAGAGCCGGTATAGATGCTTGCAAAGCCTAGTTTCGGGTTTCCGGTTGTAGTGGTCAATCTATCAATTGTAGTTTCAACCGGGTTAATTTGTTCAGCGTACGGATAACTGCTGCTTGAGTTCAACTTTAAAGTAATATTCAATTTTCTTGAATGATTGTAAAAGACACTCATAAACGGCTGCAATGAATAATAGTTTTTCGTTTGTTCATTTGCCATTAGTGTGTTTTGTTCAAAAGCAAGCCCAATTTTCGATTTTACTTTTCCTTTAGGCGCAATGCTTAAATAGCTATATCCTAAATGCCTTATATCTTTGTTTTCTACCTTATGTGCACTTGGCAAAGAGATATAACGGTAGGTGCGGTAGGTGTTTCTATAACCCAACTCTAAGGCATAAGTACTACTGAAAGTATGTTCGAAATTAGCATCAAAAACAGAGGTGTGGTTTTTAAATTCTATTTCTTGTTTATTTAGCTCCTGGTTGTCTTCAAAATAACTGTTAAGAGTCTTTGACTTGATAACATTGGAACCATAGTCAAGTTCTAATTTATTTTTGTCTGAAAATTTATTTCTGTATGATAGTAAATAGTATTGTGCTTTTTCAGATTTAGCATTGTTTAAACCTGAAGTAAACATTTCATTAATGTTACCGCTTTTAAGCTCATTATCATAAGCTTGTATAGAGGTATTTTTGTTATATGGAGAGTTGATAAAGTTGCTTTCAAAACTCAATGTTTGGTTGGTATTTATAAACAGGTCAGCTCCCACCACAAAAGTATGTGCCAATCCGTCACGTTCTACGTTTGGAGTTTTATTGGGGGAAATCTTATCCAAACTTGCATTTTCAATTTCTTTAAAATTTTCAACACATAGGTTGGTATTTGATTTATTGCGCAAATATGAACCGTACATATTCAGCTTTTTAAAAGTATAACTTAGACTTGTTGTTATATTGTTCTTGAATAGGAAATCGTCACCATTTGAGTTATCTAAAGAGTAAAGTCCCTGTTGTTCGGCAAGCAGGTTATAGCCGGTGTAATTTTTTTTCAGTATGATATTAATAACAGAAGTGTATCCTTGACTGATATACCTTCCAGTGGGGTTGCGGATAACTTCAATTCGTAAAATACGGTCGGGTGGGAGGTTTTTGATAAGATTTTGCTCTTTTTGTATTCCGTCAACAAGCAATAGCACACTCTTTTCATTATTAACAGTAATTGAGTTGTCCAATGGGTCTACTTGTACTCCCCGTAGTTTTTCTAATAAATCCGTAGCTTTATTTGTACCCTCTTTAAACTGTTTGGTTATTACCTGAATGCTGCGGTCGTATTTTTCATTGTAATTAGATGCTTCCACAGTTACTTGCGAGATTTCGTTTATTTCAGTCTCCATCTCAATGGTAGGGAGGTAAAGCGTTTTAGTTAATTTTATAATTTGAGAAAATGGCTTATAGCCCAGGCACTGTATTGCAAGCTTATAATTGCCTGTTTTACACGCAAATGAAAATTCGCCTTTTGAGTCTGTTATCATTGAAGTGATAATGGAATCATTTGCAGGATGCTTAACTGCAATGGTAGCAAATTCTATTGCCTGTTTTGTGTCTACACTTCTTATCTTGCCAAAAACCTGATATTCTTTTGCATAAGTGAATGTTGAACAGAGTAACAGAAATAACACTACCACCGTTCTTTTGGCTTTAAAATACTTATTAAAATTATTTTTCTTCATTTTCTTGAATTTCTTTAATAATCCGAAAACCTAAATCAAAATCTTTGACGCTAGCATAATCCGAATCCCTATTGGTAATAAGGCTGTATTTTACTAAACTTTCCCATCCACCACCTCTAACTACTTTTTTTGCAAGACTTTTAGCGTTTAAAGGGTTCTGTAGTGAACTTTTTTTATAAAAATCCGGGCTGTAACTATCATTGCACCATTCCCAAACATTACCACTCATGTCATATAAACCCAGTTCATTGGATTTCTTTCTTCCTACTGGTTGTGTTTTCATATATGCCAAACTGTCTTGTTGGGAGTAATCATCTCGAAAAACCCATGCTACTTTATCCACATTATTACTTCCGGCATAGATGTATCCTTTGCTATTAACACCACCTTTAGCTGCATATTCCCATTCTGCTTCGGTAGGCAAGCGATATATTTGCCCCGATATTTCGGAGAGCCACTTGCAGAATGCCATAGCATCGTGCCAATTGACATATGCAACAGGTCGATTGTCTCTTCCCCAGTCAAAGTCTAACGGTTTTTCATGTCCTGTATGCTCGCAAAATATATCGTATTGTTCGTAAGTTATTTCATACTTAGAAATATAAAAACTGTTTAAAACAACTTTGTGTAGTGGTAAAGCATCATCTTTACAGTCTTGCTTTTCATTGTTGCAGCCCATTACAAATGCACCTCCTTTAACCATAACCATATCAATATTTATATCTCCAATAGTTTCAGAATAACCATTGGTTTGTCGCAATAAAGTAGCGCAGGATACACACGTAATAGAAAACAGAATAAGTAATACTTTGAATATTTTTTGATGTGCCATTGTTTCTCTAATGTTTTAAGTACAACCATTAAAAGCAGCTTTATTATTGGTTGAAAATGTTAGCCATATCTAATTGCACTATCGGGTTTAATCGATGTTTGTTCTCTATTTTTTTTAGAATTGGAGCAAGAGAATAATAGTCAAAATCAGAAATATTGCAGTTGGGTGAGTAAAAAAACGATTGCAGATTGTATGACTTAAAAATTTCCTCACGATTGCTCATGTCACCAATAACCTCAGAAACCAAATTATCTGAATAAATTTTTGACAAAAGAGTACTTATCTCACTTTTATTCTGTTTTTCTTTTTTGAGTGCTAAAAAGTCTTTACATGCGAAAAAATATAAATAAGCTCCCTTGTCTTTATCTCTTAAATACTGTTCTAGATAGCTATGTGCGCTTGATGTTCTCCCAATTCTATAGTTTGCCAAACTCAAAAACAAATCAAGGTCTAAATCTGAAAAGGCATCTGATTCTACTGAATAAAGAAAGGCATCTTTATGATTGATGTGTTCATGTTTCAAAGCAGGATACTTGCTTTCCATCACATCTATTATTGTGGTCATTTCTTCTTCGGACAACGTTGAAAAGTTATCCAGCTTATTTACATTAACATTAAGGTCATTAAAAATGGTATAATCACTTTTGCTATTTTTTTGCATACTCATTCCCGGAACTACAACATAATACGAGTTTAGTCCCAGATAAGAAACATCCCGGAATAATACTCTAAATCCCAATTCTTCTATAAGACCAACCAAGTACTTCAAGTCAGAATTGTTACTTTTTCCCAGGGAGAAATTCATACCTTCAAATTTGTAGCTGTCGTTTTCTCCAAATATCGAATCAGGCCATTGACCGGAAGCATTGGTAAATACATCTCTTAATGAAATGTGTTCGGCTTCTTCTCTGTCAAGGTTTTTGTAATGGTCAACAATAAAATCACCAAACCCAATCCAATCTATTAGTCGTACCCCGGAAAAACTTTGATGAAGTTCTGTTAAGCACCTTTCTAAAGCAATTGTTGGCCATGGGTCAGAGCCAACCTTTATATTATACCTATTATTCTCTTGGTCAATAATAATAACTGCAATAACAGGTAGCTTTTTTCCTAATGAAAAATCTTTAATAATAATCTTATATCCTGTTTCTTCCAGCTTCTTAATCGAATGATAAACATCATATTCCGAAAAGTACTCATGGGGAATTGTTGGTGGAACAATTCTTTCTTTATAGATTACTCTTGAAGTGTATCTTTCAAGTATTTCGCAAACTCCCTGCACTAATGCTTCCTCAGGAGAGTTTCCTGCACACATGCCATTCGAACCAGTACTGATAAATAGTATTTCTATGGGTAAATAGTTGATTTTATTTTCTGATTTATTATAGAATGGAACGCAAAGTGCTTTTGTGTAACCAAGGGTAGTACAAATAAAATCCTTTAACTCTTTTTTAGTAGTTACTGGCAATATTTCCATTAAGACCTTACCGTTTTCTTTAATAATCTCATCAACGGTCAGAATTTTTTCTTTTGGGTCAAAAATAAAATCTAATTGTAGTTTTTCTTTTTGAAGCCTGTCCGTGAATTGACTTTTGTTTTCAAAATACTTAGAAAAGAAGAAAGTCTTTTTTAGCAAAATGTTATTCTGAAGTCTTTCCATGAACTCAGCATATGCACTTGCGTAACAATACTCAGCAGTTATACCTTTTCCATTAGTTCCCATATGGTACTTTAGAAGTTTATCATTTGCTATTTCGAGCCTGCATGTATGATAATCACCATCTTGTCGATACTCTTCTTTCACAAAAATTCCAACTTCATTTATTATCTTGCGAATTTCATTCCACCTACAGTTAATCATAAAAAACAATGCTAAAAATAGCATAAATAAATTTTTCAATTTCATAATTAAAGGCATTATGGATATCTTGTGGTCGCGATATATCATACTTCAATATTTTCGACCCTTTTTGAATAATTAGGACCGGAGCAGGAATGTAACTATTGTTTTTGACCGGTAATAATTTATAAGTAAAATCAGGATTGCTATTTCTATAACGGATAAGATCCTTGGGGTTGTCCGTCTTCATAAGGACAGTAATATTTTTAGAAGTACCTAATGCCATTATTTCATTTGATATTTCTTCAAAACAGTCAAGACAGTAATTAAATGGCAGGACTAAATACACAGTATCTTAGGAATTCTTGTTTTCAATTATCTTTATCAAATCTTCTATATCTTTATTGTTGCTTTGTTGAGAACAGCAATAAAACAAAAGGAGGATAAGGAACCCGTATTTTTTATTTTTCATCCCTAAATTTGGGTTTGAACGATGTAAAGCTAAAGTAATCAACGTTGAAATCCTTGTTCATCGGATGATTGTTCGAAATATACAATGCACCTTCTGCAATAAAACTATTATGGTAATAATATTGATTATCAGGGAAAATACAATCTCCGATAATGTCCCCCGTTTCATTAAGTATTTGAATGCCAAATGCCGGGGGATAATAATGGATTTCCATCAAGTCTTGATTCGTATTTATACTCTCCATACCGATCCTATAAAACCGGTAGATTATGTTTAGAGAAGGATCGCTTTGTATCTGTTCGTATTCGCTTGACAAAATTTCATGCTTTACTATTGTTTCTATTGAATTCGTATTGAACATCTTTTTTTTATCAAGATTTTTCACATTGGGAGATCCGGCAAAACGAGAATATACGGTACCTTGTGGACCCTGGATATAAATACTGTCTGAAGCATTGAAAGAATATACGAAAGAACCATTTAGGTAACAATAAGAAAATGCCGGGTTGGTGAGTTCATGTTGTTGGAAGGGAAGCCCCAAAGCTCCTTTTGATATTTTCCCGGTAGCAATGTTCATGTTAATGGTTGTTTTATAATTAGAATAATAATGCGGATCTAAATTATTCCAATTCCCTACTAAATTTTGTGGAAGTATAAGGTTGTTGCCTTCGATAAAAATCGGGTGGCGCGTAGCAGAAATGCAATATGACGTATATAAACTATCGCATTTAAAAGAATAGTGATCTATAACAATACCTTCTGCATTTATCAAAAATAATTTCTGGTAAAATTGCGATGTTATTACGATAGAATCAGGAGTTATTATTTTAAACCCACTTGCCTTACCGACCCCGTTATTGCCCTCGGTTTCCAGGCTTAACTCTTTAATGCACTCTTTTTTGTCGAAATCATAAATAAGAAGTTGATTAGCTCCAGTTAAAATGTATAAATATTTTGAGCTGTCTTTTTCATAATATTCAATATTAATTGCGTAAGGGTTAATATTATTGGATGCAGTAAATTTTACTGTCTCTACCTTCACCAATTTCACATCAGTCTGGGCTGCTTCCTCATTAAAGCTACAAGAAGAAATTAAACAGAGGGCTAATAATAAACTAATTATATTATTCATTGTGTATAGAATCAACTGTCTGCCACTGAATAAAAGCAGAAGATTATTTTGCATTCATAACACCAACGGACAGTTGTTCTTTCAATTCAAAAAATACTAATTAATGTAACAAACACTGGTGCCTCCTGTGGTGCAGGGATCTATCCCGGCAGGAGCAGTTCTGTCAAAATAAGTGTATTCCTTAGGGGCTTCTTTCGCTTCTACATTCGGGCTAAATAGGGTTGTAAGCCCAACACAACTAACAATTACGAAAACCGCAGACATTAATTTAATCAAATTTTTCTTCATGGTGTTTATTTTTGTTATTCAAATTATACCCCTAAGCTACAAAACAAAAACCACTTGGCAAAATGTCCGAAACGAGAGAGAGAGAGAGAGATAGAGAGGCAACCTTCTTATGTTCAATTGATTGCGGGAACAAATAAAAAAAACATGTTGTACAGCACAAAACGGTTTTGGGCCCGGTTTTTAGCACATTACAAAGTGAGTATCCCTTGTTTTTGTACCATCGGAAGTAAACATAAAATCAAATAGCCCTAATCCTTTGCGAGGCGATCAAAAAAATTGGCAGAATTATTGATATGGGCTAAACAACAAATTTCTATCCGTAATATTTAAACGAATGAAACACCTGTTATCGACCTTTCTCCTTTCAATTATTTATCTGAACATGAACGCACAAGCCTACCCTTTTTCTGCCAAATGGCAGGAAGTGGACCAACAGCTCAGCAACGGGAAGCTCAAGTCTGTCGAACCGCTGGTGGACGAAATATATCAGGAAGCACAGAAAGAAAACGATGCGGCAAATCGCATCAAAGCCCTGATCGTCAAATCTACAATTGCAATACAAACTTCTGATGACGAAGATATAGCCCTTGAAACCGAGAGGGACTTTTTAAACGATATACAGCAGCAGGAAGGGCTTGAAAAAGCAGTATTGCAATCTTTACTGGGGCAACTGTACTTCAACTACTTAAGAGAAAACCATTACCGGATAGCCAACCGGTCGGTGCTGGCTTCAGATGGCGGCGGCGATTTCAGGACCTGGGACGGCCAACGCTTTTTCAACGAAACGAACACCCTGTTGCAGGCATCGCTTGCCCCAAAAAACTTACTGGCCCAGGCTCCGGTCGAAAAAATTTCCCCCCTGCTGGAAGGGGAAACAAAATGGCGCTACCTAAGACCGACTATCTACGATTTGTTGGCCCACCGCGCCCTCGACATATACCAACAAACCCTCCTTATTGTGCCGACCGTGAACAAAGAAACCCTTGAAAAACAGATAAAAACGATTTACGGCACCCTGACAGCGCTACACAGGGCAGACCCCGAGAAAAGCGCACTTGTCGATGCCAGACTTAACGAACTGATGTTCGATTACCGCGACCGCCGACACGAAGAGCCCTACCATGATGCCTTACTGGCCCTACACAAATCGTACGAAACAGAGGCCTGGTCAGCAGAAATTTTATACCAGATAGCCGCTTACTTTAACGAAAACCTTAACGAAGAAGATAATTATGTAAAAGCAGTCGAAGTTTGCGACAAAGCCATCAGGGAGCATCCCAACAGCCTGGGTGCCGATAAGTGCCGCTACCTGAAAGGGACAATCAGCAAGCCCTCCCTCCAGTTCGAAACCGACAACACATGGTTTGCCCACCGGCACAACCCCCTGTATATCCGGCATAAAAATGCCGACACGCTCTTTTACCGCGCTTATCGGCTGGACTTAAACGATTTGCCCACACTCATCAACGGTTTCCGTTGGGATTATGCAAATAATAAATTAGAAATGAAGGGTCAAGCTTTCCGCTCGGGGAAATTTCAGCTCCGCCATTTCTCCGATTATAAAACACACTCCACCAAACTGGCCTTCCCTCCCTTGCCCCCCGGAAATTACATACTGGTTATTGCCAACAACAGCCGTTTCCGGGGAGACTATGACCATAGCATATCGCAAACCCCGCTGATTTCGACCGCCTTGGACGTCAATATGCGCCACTACGAAATTAACCAACAGTTTGGTACCGAAGTACAGGTGCTGGACAAGGCGACCGGACTGCCCAAACCCGGCAGCAGCATCCAGGTTCTGATGTCGGACAGAAGCGGCCCTTACAAACCGTTTGCTACCGTAAGCCCCGATAGCTTTGGCCGCTTCCGCATAGACAAAAGCGGGCAAGGCTACTACCAAAAATATCTGTTGGAATTTACGGGGGAGCCCACGTATTTCCCCGTACAAATCAACGCATATACTATTGCCGACGAGCCAAGCCCCCAACGGCAGATGCAGTTTTTTACCGACCGCAAAATATACCGCCCCGGACAAACCATCTATTTCAAAGGCATCGTATTCCAGGCGGCAAAAGAAAATCCTAAAATAAGCCCTCACCAGGAAATTACAGTAAGTTTACACGACACAAACGATGAAGAGCTGAGCCGACTCAAGCTGGTCTCCAACGAGTTTGGCTCGGTACACGGCGAATTTGTGCTGCCCGCTTCGGGTATTTCAGGCCAGTATCACTTGCGCGGCGATTGGGGCCAATCCTCCCACTATCTCCAGGTAGAAGAGTATAAAAGGCCCAAGTTTCAGGTAAAAATAGATTCTTTAAACGGCATTTATCATTTGGACTTGCCGATACAGGTAAGCGGAAATGCCCAACTGTTTTCTGGGGCGGCAGTTTCTGGGGCCAGGGTGCGTTACCGGGTAAACCGCACAAGCTATAACCCCTATTACCGGAGTTGGTGGCGCCCTCCGTTTTTGGATACCCCGGCAGAAGAAATCGCCCGGGGGGAAAGCACTACCAACAAGCAAGGGCAATTTGGCTTTGCATTTTTGGCCCGCTCGGCCAAATCAAAAGCCCCCGGGCAAAACAGGGCTTATCAATACAATATCGAAGTGGAGGTTGTAGATATATCGGGCGAAACGCATACCGTAGTTGCCGGTGTCAACATCGGCGATATCCCCTTGCAACTGGTACTCGAAGTAGAAGAAAACGCAGAAACAGCCACTTTTAAGTCGCTTAACATCAGGCCACAAAACCTGAACGGATTAAGAACACAGGCTCGCGGACAACTGCAAATTACCGAAATAGTACCCGCAGGCAGGGTCTTGCGCAGCCAACAGCAAGAAGTAGAGTACGAGCTGGAACCCAGACAAAACTGGCTGGACAAATTGCCTTACATTGCCTATGAAAACGACCATTTGCCCTCGAACAGGAAGCGGGGGAAAGTGCTTGTCCGGAAAAAATGGGACACAGTTAACGGCAATCTCGTACAATGGGAAGAAACTGTACCGCCCGGATATTATGAAGTAAAAGCCACATCCGTGGCAGGAAACGATACTGTTGAAACACTACATTTTGTAACTGTATCCACAGGGAAAGCACAAGATGCCTCAACGGCATTTTTTACGGCAAGGGCCGATAAAAAGCAATGGCAGCCCGGCGAGAAGATAGAAATCACTTTCTCTTCGGCCGCCCAAAATGCCAATGTCATCGTAGAACTGGAAGCCGATGGAAAAATCATAAAAAAAGAAATTCTAAAACTCTCACCAACAGAGACTTTCAGCTTTCCTGTCGAAGAGTCCCATCGGGGCGGCGTGTTTGTCCACAGCTATTTCAATAAATTTAACGAAACCAATGGCCGCACCCTTTTTATAGACGTCCCGTTCAGCAATAAAAAGCTGGACATTACCACTTCCACTTTCAGGAACAAGCTGGAACCGGGCCAGGAGGAAACCTGGGACTTGTGCATAAAAGACAAAACCGGCGACCGGCTCCTGGCAGAAGTGCTGGCCGGGATGTACGACAAATCGTTAGATGAATTTATGGCCAATCCCTGGGCATTTTTCCCCTACCCAAACAACAGGAG
>JBKDZK010000527.1:0-4464 GCA_047971205.1 Draconibacterium sp. | reverse complement strand
TACTATTTTATCACCCGAAATCCGGTAATGGCCTGTAAAACGCGTTTTGGCCGAGTCGAGCATAAAAGCTCCATCCTCTTCAAACGAAAACGTTTTGTAACGCTTTACCGTTTTGGGCTTTTCGGTTTGAGTTCCGTCCTCTTTATAGGTCGGAATCGGTACATATCCATCGGAATAATTGATCCATTTTCCGCTGGTAAGTACATCACTGAGTTTTTCGGGTTGCCCGGCAAATGCCGTTGTCGCCCCAAAAATCAGCAATACTATTAGTTGCAATATTTTTCTCATCTTCTAAAAAAAGTAAAGGTTAACCAATCTCAATTAAAACGTCGTCTTGCAGTACGCTGTCGCCAACATTTACTTTAATAGAAGTTACTTCACCACCTTTGGTTGTCTGAATCTGGTTTTCCATTTTCATGGCTTCCATAACCATCACGTTCTGGCCTTCGTTAACTGCGTCGCCCACTTTGATGTTGATTTTTAGAATGGTTCCCGGCAGTGGGGCAGTAACCTTGAATTTGCCTGATGATTCGGTTTTTTTGATCAAACCTTCACCTGGTTTTTGCTCTATCGGTTTACGCACCAATGTGGGTGTTTTTGAAGTTTTTACTTCTCCATGAATTTGAACTTCGTATATGGTACCGTTAACGTCCAGTTCTGCAACATTCTCTTCAATGCCTTTTAAGTGAACGTCGTATTGGTTACCGCTTATTGTGAATTTATATTTTTTCATCTGTTTATAATTGTTTTTTTAAGGTAACAAAATTGCTGTTTGGCAGCAGATATCTGATTCTTAACGCGGCCAGTTGTTGTTTACTCCATAAATTTTAGAACTCCACGGCGAATAGGCTTTTTTTACTTTTTTGATTGTAACAACATTGCTTTCCTCGTCGTGTAATTCGTCAAAATACATATGTAAAGCCAAACTGATAGCTGCGGTAACGTTACCTTCAACAAAATCGTTTTCAGTAGTTTCTTTTTTCTTCTTGTCTTCGCTGCTTGCTTTTTTGCGATTAAACTTCATGTTGATAATCTTTGGTAACCTGGAGAAAATCAGTACCAAAGCAGTAAGCGAGAACAACACGATAGAAAAACCTACGATTGCTACCGTGAATCCAAAGTCGTAAGAACTTGCCAATAAAATACTTAATGGTTCCATAAGGTGTTCTTTTTATAATGGAATATTTGAATGTTTTTTAGGAGGATTCACCAGCTTTTTGGTAGCAAGGCTTTGTAATCCGCGAATAATCCGGAACCGGGTGTTGCGTGGCTCAATTACATCGTCAATGTAGCCGAAAGACGCAGCCTGGTACGGATTGGCAAATTTCTCGTTGTACTCTTCTTCGTGATCGGCAATAAACCTGGCGCGTTCTGCCGGATCTTCAATATCGCGAAGTTTACGTCCGTGAAGTACTTCCACTGCACCTGCTGCACCCATTACTGCAATTTCGGCAGTTGGCCATGCATAGTTGAGGTCGCCGCGAAGTTGCTTGCTCGACATTACGTCGTGTGCACCACCGTATGATTTACGCAATGTGATGGTGATTTTCGGTACGGTAGCCTCACCGTAAGCAAACATTAATTTTGCTCCGTGAGTAATAATACCGCCGTATTCCTGCTTACTTCCGGGTAAGAATCCGGGAACGTCAACCAGCGTAATAATCGGGATGTTGAAAGAGTCGCAGAAACGAACAAAGCGCGCTGCTTTAACCGATGCGTTGATATCTAAAACACCGGCCAGGTAGTTGGGCTGGTTGGCCACAATACCTACGGGTTGTCCGTCGAATTTAGCAAAACCTACCACAATGTTTTTGGCGTAGTTCCGGTGAATTTCCAGGAACTCAGAATAGTCAGCCAAAATGTGGATGATATCTTTTACGTCGTACGGGTGGTTCGGGTTTTCGGGGATGATTTGATTCAGTGCATCATCCAAACGGTCGATTGGATCGGTATTTTCGGTAACGATCGGGTCTTCCAGGTTATTCTGCGGAA
Organism: Draconibacterium sp.; assembly: GCA_047971205.1. Classification (GTDB taxonomy): domain Bacteria; phylum Bacteroidota; class Bacteroidia; order Bacteroidales; family Prolixibacteraceae; genus Draconibacterium. The sequence continues at coordinate 2,472 of JBKDZK010000527.1, read as the reverse complement.
GGTAGCTGATCAGTTTACGAAGGATCAATAAACCTTCTTCTTCGTTTTCAACAAGGAATTGAGCCACACCCGATTTTGAAGCGTGAACTTTACCACCACCTAAATCTTCTACCGAAATATCTTCTCCGGTTACTGTTTTTACCACTTTTGGGCCGGTAACGAACATGTACGAGTTCTGTTCGGTCATCATGATAAAGTCGGTTAGGGCAGGAGAGTATACTGCACCACCGGCACATGGGCCAAAAATGGCTGAGATTTGCGGGATAACTCCGGAAGCCAGAATGTTACGCTCGAAAATTTCGGCATAACCGGCCAGCGAGTTAACACCTTCCTGGATACGTGCGCCACCCGAGTCGTTGATACCAATAACCGGTGCTCCCACTTTCATGGCCATATCCATTACTTTGCAAATCTTTTGGGCAAAGGTTTCGGAAAGTGAACCTCCGAAAACAGTAAAGTCTTGCGAGAATACGTATACCACACGTCCGTCGATGGTACCGTGACCGGTTACAACGCCATCACCCAAAAATTTGGATTTTTCCATACCAAAGTTGGTACAGCGATGGGTTACGAACATGTCAAATTCTTCAAAACTACCTTCGTCCAATAACATTTCAATACGCTCGCGTGCGGTATATTTTCCTTTTGCGTGTTGTGCTTCAATACGTTTTATACCACCACCAAGCTTCGCTTCAGCTCTTAAGTCAATAAGCTTTTTAATTTTATCCTGGGTACTCATAAAAAAATCGGTTGTTTAATTGTAATCTATTCTTTTCCGCAGATTTCGGTTAATACTCCCATTGTTGATTTTGGGTGAAGGAAACCAATGTTTAAACCTTCTGCGCCTTTTCTTGCTTTTTGGTCGATTAGCCTCACGCCTTTCTCTTCGAGTTCGGCGAGCGAGTCATTCACGTTATCAACGGCAAAAGCCAAATGGTGTACACCCGGTCCTTTTTTCTCGATAAATTTACCGATAGGTCCTTCCGGATCGGTTGATTCGAGTAATTCGATTTTGGTGTCGCCCACCATAAAAAAGGCGGTTTTTACTTTTTGGTCAGCTACTTCTTCTACAGCGTAGCATTTTAGCCCAAGCATGTTCTCGTAATAGGGAATCGCTTCGTCAATACTGTTAACAGCAATTCCGATGTGCTCTATATGTGAAATATTCATAATTATTTAGAATGATTATAAAAGATTAATAGTCAATTTTTTAAACAGCTCTAAAGGTAGAGGTAATAGTTTTCATGCTTCAATTGAAAATCAAAAACTGATTTATAACATACGCCGAATTCAGAATAAGTTAATATTCGAATGCGAATCATTTTGAACACATGATTTCTATCACAAAAAAAGCAGACCTACGTCTGCTCTCCTATCTTTGGTTTTTATTTTGGTCCCAAACAAAATGGAAATGTGATCCAAATCTATCGAAAGCACTCTTGTCAAGATTTTCCTGATGATCCGGATGTGCGATCGAAATCAGCAATTTTGCCCTGTCTTGCAAGGTTCTTCCATACAGGTTTACGGCACCAAATTCAGTCACTACCCAATGGATGTTGGCACGTGTACTAACTACACCCGCACCCGGTGTCAAAATTGGTGCAATTTTACTGATCCCTTTATTGGTGATTGATGGCATGGCAAGAATTGGTTTTCCGCCTTTACTTAACGAAGCACCACGCAGGAAGTCGATCTGACCACCCACACCTGAATAGTGTACAATACCGATAGAGTCGGCGCAAACCTGCCCTGTAATATCAATTTGTAAAGCCGAGTTAATGGCTGTTACTTTTGGGTTTTGGGCAATTACACTTACTTTATTGGTGTATTCCACATCCATCATGGCAACTCCCGGGTTGTCGTGGATAAAATCGTACAATGTTTTGGTACCCATCAGGAAGGTGGCTACCATTTTGCCTTTGTCGATGGCTTTGTTTTTACCATTAACCACGCCTTTTTCTACCAAAGGAAGAATACCATCGGCAAACATTTCGGAGTGAACGCCCAGGTCTTTGTGGTTGCCCAGCATGCTCAAAACGGCGTTTGGAATGGCACCAATACCCATCTGAAGGGTAGCACCGTCTTCCACCAGTTCTGCTACATAACGGCCAATTTTCCGGTCGGTGTCCGAAATCGGTCCGGGAGTAGCAATTACCAGTTCGCTGTTGTCTTCTACAAACAGGTCAATATCATCGATGTGGATCATTGCATCACCAAATGCACGTGGTACATTTGAGTTAACGATAGCAATGGTAGTATCGGCATTTTCTACCGCAGCCAGTGTAGCATCAACCGAAGTTCCCAACGAAACGTAACCAAATTTATCCGGTGTTGAAACCTGGATCATGGCCACATTTACTTTCAGGTAACCTTCTCTGATCAGGCGTTGTGTTTCCTGCAGGAATACGGGGATGTAATCAGCAAAACCGGCTTGTGTTTGTTTGCGCACATTATGTCCGACAAAAAACGACT
>JBKDZK010000526.1:0-2001 GCA_047971205.1 Draconibacterium sp. | reverse complement strand
TTGAAAGCAGCTTCATCGTCATTCTTTAACCTTTCTAAAAGTGGTTGTTCGTTTTTGTTCATAAGTTTCTGTATGTTAGAACAAAATTAGAAAAATAAATATAACATCGTAAAATCTACATTAGCCGGAGGCGAGAATGTACATTTGTCAATCATCTTCCGTTTAAATTCTCAGCCGGGACAAACACACTATAAACAATATTGTCATATTTTTTCAGAACTCATTTCGCGCTAAAAGTAATAGTCTATTCAAATAATTGTAATAGAAGCTAAAAGACTATATCTAGAACACTTTCCCATTACTGCCAATTTTATCTATTTTTATATCTGTAAAGAAAAGTTCTTTAAATGTGAACTAAACGGTGACCCGTAAAAACACGACACTAGTAAAACACTGATATATAGGCACTAATAAAACAAGGTTCGAATCCTGGTATCCCGACAAAAAGAAAAATCACAATTCGACAAAAGCCTGTAAATCAGATGATTTGCAGGCTTTTTTGTTTTTACGATGTCAAAATACACCATTTAATTATACCGTGAATTAATGCCACTTAACCTATACTAGAACGAATAAAGGTTGCTTTTACTATTTAGTCAATCCTTAACAACTCAATTTCTCGATAAAAAATCTATGCCTGGTGCATTCTTCAATTCGGGTCAATAGTTTTTGCATCAAAAAATCAAGGGCAAAAATAATTTCCTGTCCGATCAAATGTAGCAATCTCACCCTTCAACACAGCTAAAACCCTCCTCACCCCCGAAGCCTTAAAACAACAACAAAACGAACACTGAACAAAAACCCCCTTTCCGGCTTTTAGGATGATGGATTTCGGTCTATATTTATAACGGGCGAAAACAACATACGATGAAGGAAACATTTCGAATATTTCAGCTTTTCCCGGAACATGTAAAACGCATACAGTCGTCGGAAAATGAACCGCATGCACACGAATACGAAGAACTGCTGATCGGTGTAAAAGGGCATTTGGAACATTTCATCGATTTTGAATCCACCAAAATGGATGCGCCTTTTGTCAGTTTTATTACCAAAGGGAAAGTACACCGCGTGCTACCTTATATAAAAGACGGCGAATGTAACATCTGGGCCATTCGGTTTAAAAGCGAGTTCATCCCCGAAACCACTTTCCAGTTGTACGCCTACTACCACAACAACGCCAATATTCCGCTTCCACCCGACCGTTGTTTCCAACGCATGGAAACCATTTGTGAGCTGATGCAGGAAGAAACACAGCAAGAAAACCCGGATTATTCGATCATCCGCCATTTGCTAAGCGCACTGTTTACCATGGTAGAGTCGGAGCGTAAAAAGATCCATCCCGACAATTCCGTTTTGGCCAATACGCAAAGCTCTACTTTCAAAAACTTCCTTTTACTGCTCGAAGACAACTTCCACCACCCCGAGGGTGTGGAGTTTTATGCCGAGAAGCTGTTTATGAGCAGCCGCAACCTCAACATTATTTGCCAGAACATTCTGCAGCAAAGCGTTTCGGAGATCATTGAAACGCGAAAACTGATTGAAGCCAAGAATCTTTTGCTCACCACCGACAAAACAATTGCGGAAATTGGGTTTGAGCTTGGCTACAACGAGAAATCGTACTTTACCAGCGTATTTAAGCGCAAAGCGGGACAAACTCCCAGCGATTTCAGAAAAGAAATGGGCAAACTGATTTCCTGAATTTATAACTCTATTTCCGAAAAGTGATACCCCCCACTTTGGTTAATGTGGCAACTTTGTGTCGAAGTTATTTAAGAGAAATTGATGTTTTACAGGAATTGTGTAATTCAATATTTTTTGACTCTCCCTCTTCTCCCTCTCTATTCTTTTAGAGAGGGACGATCCCGAGCACTAGGGATCAGGGTGAGTACGTTAAAGAACACAGCTAAGTCAAAGATAAACGAAATAATTAGCTAAAACTAATATCAACATTAATACAAATGAAATGGAAACAACAAAAACAACATGTACATTGGATCCTTC
>JBKDZK010000525.1:0-2749 GCA_047971205.1 Draconibacterium sp. | reverse complement strand
CTTCACCTGGAGATTATCATCGACCGTTTGAAGCGTGAATTCAAAGTAGAATGTAACCAAGGTAAACCTCAGGTTGCTTATAAGGAAGCTATCGGGCAAGAAGTTCAATTGCGCGAGGTGTTCAAAAAGCAGTCTGGTGGTAGTGGTAAGTTCGCAGACATTATTGTAAAAGTAGGTCCTGCAGAAGAAGGGAAAGTAGGATTGAGCTTTATCAGTAGTGTTACTGGTGGACGTATTCCTAAAGAATTTATCCCATCTGTACAAAAAGGTTTCGAAACTGCAATGTTGAATGGTCCTTTAGCAGGATTCCAGTTGGATAGCCTCCAAGTTGAATTACTTGATGGTTCGTTCCACGCGGTTGACTCTGACCAATTGTCGTTCGAAATTTGTGCCCGTCAGGCGTTCAAAAGTGCAGCATCAAAAGCATCTCCAAAAGTGTTGGAGCCTGTAATGAAAGCTGAGATTGTTACTCCTGAAGAATACAGGGGTGATATCATTGGTGACTTGAACCGTCGACGCGGACAGGTGGCCGGAATGACCGAGAAAGCTGGAGCAAGAGTGATTAGCGCTACCGTTCCTCTTTCGGAGATCTTCGGTTATGTAACCGTGTTGAGAACACTTTCTTCTGGTCGTGCAACTTCTTCAATGGAGTTCTCTCACTACGAAGAAGTGCCAAAACAATTGGCGATGAAAGTACTTGAGGAAATGCAAGGAAAAGTAGAATTATTATAATATAATTTATTTTATCTCACTATGAGTCAAAAGATCAGAATTAAGCTGAAATCGTATGATCACAACTTGGTAGACAAGTCGGCTGAAAAGATCGTTAAGACTGTAAAAACAACCGGTGCAGTTGTAAGCGGGCCTATCCCGCTTCCAACTCACAAACGGGTGTTCACAGTACTACGTTCAACCTTCGTGAATAAAAAATCACGTGAGCAATTCCAGTTGTCTTCTTACAAACGTTTGATCGACATTTACAGCTCCACAGCTAAAACTATCGACGCCTTAATGAAACTTGAATTGCCAAGTGGTGTTGAAGTAGAAATTAAAGTTTGATAACCTGTAAAAAGAAAATGAAATGGCAGGATTAATCGGTAAAAAAATCGGAAGGACATCCGTATTCAGTGTTGAGGGAAAAAACATTCCATGCACTGTGATTGAGGCCGGTCCTTGTGTTGTTACACAAGTGAAAACGGTCGAAACCGATGGCTATGACGCTATTCAGTTAGGGTTTGGTGCTAAAAAAGAAAAGCACACCCCAAAAGCTGAGTTTGGACATTTCCAGAAAGCTGGAACAGATCCTAAGCGTAAAGTTGTTGAGTTTCAAGAATTCGAAGGTGATTACAAGCTTGGTGATACCATTACTGTTGATGTAATCGAAGAGGGAAGTTGGGTTGATGTGACTGGAATTACCAAAGGTAAAGGTTTTCAGGGCGTTGTTAAACGTTACAACTTTGCTGGTGTTGGTGATGCTACACACGGTCAGCATAACCGTCTGAGAGATCCTGTTTCGTTAGGTGCTTCTTCTTACCCTTCTAGAGTATTTAAAGGAATGCGCATGGCTGGTCGTACTGGTGGTGCTCAAAAAACGATCGAGGACTTAAGAGTCTTGAAAGTTATTCCTGAAAGTAACCTATTAGTTGTTAAAGGATCAATTCCTGGAGCAAAAGGATCATTTGTAATAATTAATCAGTAATGGAAGTACAAGTATTAGATAAAACCGGAAAAGAAACCGGAAGAACGGTCGGCTTGCAAGATCAGATTTTCGGTATTGAGCCAAATGACCACGCGATTTATCTGGATGTAAAACAGTACTTGGCGCACAAACGTCAGGGAACCCATTCTGCAACTGAGCGCGGAGACATTACCGGAAGTACTAAAAAGATCAAGCGGCAAAAAGGTACTGGTACTGCTCGTGCTGGTAGCTTTAAGTCGCCTATTTTCCGTGGTGGCGGTCGTGTTTTTGGACCTCGTCCAAGAAACTATGGCTTCAAATTGAATAAAAAAGTCAAAGCCTTAGCTCGTAAATCAGCCTTGAGTTACAAAGCTAAAGCAAGCGATGTTTTGGTATTGGAGGATTTTTCTCTGGAAACACCAAAAACAAAGGAGATGTCAGTCGTTAGTAAGAATCTGAAAATTAATGATAAAAAGTCTCTTTTCGTTTTACCAGAAGAAAATAAAAACATATATTTGTCCTCCAGAAATTTACAAGGAGTTTCTGTTGTAACTGCTTCTGAGTTAACTGCTTATCAAATAATGAACGCCAATAAGGTGGTCTTTTTTGAGAGTTCTGTAAGTAAAGTAGAAGAACAGTTTAAGATTTAAGGGGGATAAATAATGGATATTTTGATTAAACCCATAGTAACGGAAAAAATGACGGATCAGGGAGAAAAACTGAACCGTTATGGATTTATCGTTCGTAGAGAAGCGGATAAGGAACAAATCAAAACGGCAGTTGAAGAACTGTACAATGTAAGCGTAGCTTCAGTTAACACCATGGTGTATGGCGGTAAAAATAAAAGCCGTTACACAAAAGCCGGGGTGATTAAAGGAAAAACCGCTGCTTATAAAAAAGCAGTGATTACATTGGCCGAAGGAGATACAATTGATTTTTACAGTAATATTTAATCATAGAAAATGGCAGTAAGAAAATTAAAACCAGTTACTCCGGGTCAAAGGCACAAAGTTATTGGCGCATTTGATACCGTTACTGCATCAACGCCTGAGAAATCATTGTTGAAGCCCA
>JBKDZK010000524.1:0-7613 GCA_047971205.1 Draconibacterium sp. | reverse complement strand
AAAATCGTTTTTTGGTTTATTTAGTTATCAAATCCAGATTTTACTTCTATTTTTAAACAACAATATAAACGGCTTTTAGCACACTTCTCCTCCCGGTAATATTTGAGTCTTTTATCAAACTACTGTTGGGAGTAATGGTTAACGTGATCATCAAAAATTAGATAATAGACCAATGAAACATTATTTATTTCTTGCAGCTGCAATTATTTGTGAAACCATCGGGACTGCATTCCTAAAAAAAACAGAACAATTTAGCAAACCCATACCCACGCTTATTTTTATTGCAGCAATGGCTGTTTCTTTTTACCTGTTGACTTTTTCTCTGAAAGGGCTGCCAATAGGTATTGCGTATGCGATATGGTCGGCTGTGGGAATTGTGTTGATTTCACTTATAGGTTATTTTGTTTACAATCAAAGTTTAGATTTTCCGGCAATATTGGGAATCGCCTTTATTGTAATTGGGGTTGTTGTTATCAATCTTTTTTCAAAATCGAACGTACACTGACAGGGAAAGAAAAATCAGAAACAGTCTCCTACTATTCAACTTATTATCAGAGATAATTGTTTTTTAATTTGTATTAGTTCTACTTTAACAGATTAAATTTGGAATACGATTTTTCTGTTTGTTTACCCCTAAATTAAAAGGTAATACGGCGACGGAACATCGGGTGAAGGCGCCGAATATATACTTTAAACAGGGTGTATGAACTTTTAGCTATTTCGGATGTTCTTATTCTTATTTAACAATTACAGATGAAATTCTTTTCAGCTATATTATCCGTTTACATCCTGGGGCTAATTTTACTTCCATGTCCCGATGTGCATACTGAAAACAAATCAGGAATTGTATCTGTTGAATCTATCGATACACATTCTAATCATATGGACAGCTGTTCTCCTTTTTGCGTTTGTGATTGTTGCCAAACAATAAGCTATCCTGCCACTTATCATTACTTTTCACACTTTACTACATTAATAGAAACTTCTACCCTGTATCAGGCTAATCCGGGATTATCGGTTACAATTGTTTTTTGGAAGCCTCCTAAGATATAACTGAATCTTTCTGGCAATGAAAAGAAAGAAACCAAGCAAAAAACAACTAAGGGAAATTCAACAAATTGAAGATAGAACATTTAACAGGAACCTGAAGGTTGGTTTCAGCTTGTTATCCTTCGTGATTATTTCATTTCTATTTTTTATATACCGGTACGATGCCCGAATGTTCTATCGGAAATGGACATGGTATGGAAAGAAAATACCCGGGGAATGGGCCTGCATGGATGACAATCATTTAATAGTTCGCAAAACACAGAGATATTGTTACAAAGAAAAGTCTTATTTCTTTTGTTGCAGAAAGTCTTTCATCCCTTTAAAACAACATTTTAAAGAAGTTGTAATAGCTGTTGATGCCTTTTCAGGCGATTCAATTAATAAAGCCGATGCCCTGATTGGCCTCAGGCAAAGAGGAAAGCCTGAACTGGTATATTTTAAAAATGAATATACATTCAGGAAATATTATGGATTAAATAAATAAACCGATTGCAAAAAATATAAAAAATACCAGGAGATGATAAACAGTATAATTTCATTTTCAATAAAAAATAAAGCCCTTATTGGTTTAATGACCATTGGGCTGATAATAGGGGGGCTTTGGTCGATGACCAAAGTGCCGTTAGATGCCAACCCGGACATAACCAATAACCAGGTACAGGTAATTACCACAGCTCCCAACCTGGGGACTGAAGACATCGAAAAATTTGTTACTTACCAGGTAGAGCTCGCCGTTGCCAATCTCCCCGGAGTAACCGAAATACGTTCAGTATCAAGGTTTGGCTTATCAGTTGTAACCATTGTTTTTAAAGACAACATGGGGACCTACCTGCCGCGCCAGTTGGTAAGTGAGTCGCTGGCAGAGATAAAGGAAAAAATCCCCGAAGGCTTTGCCGAGCCGTTTATGGCGCCTATCAGTACAGGCCTGGGCGAAATACTGCAATATACCCTTGAAGTGCAGCCGGGCTACGATACGGTTTACAACGATATGGACCTGCGGACGATGCAGGAATGGATTATTAAACGGCAAATGGCAATGCTTCCGGGCGTAGTTGAAGTAAACTCATTTGGCGGGCGGGGAAAACAATACGAAATAGCCCTGAACCCCGATAAGCTCAGGAGCATGAACCTGACCATTTCTGATGTTTTTGATGCCCTGGCCGACAATAACCAAAATACAGGTGGCGCTTACATCGAGAAAAACCACCAGGCTAACTTTATTCGTGGCGAAGGCCTGATGCGTTCGCTCGACGATATCCGGAACACGTCTGTGGCCAATGTCAGTGGCCAGCCGGTGTTTATCCGCGATATTGCAGAAGTCCGCTTTGGCAGTTTTGTCCGCTACGGCGCTTTTACCAAAGACGGGAAAGGCGAAGCCGTGGGGGGCATCGTAATGATGCTGAAAGGCGAAAACTCTAACAATGTGATTAAAGATGTGAAAGAACGCTTAACCCTGATTGAAAAATCGTTGCCTGAAGGTGTAACGGTTAAACCTTTTCTCGACCGCAGCAAATTAATCAAAAGCACCACCTCTACGGTTGCCGAAAACCTTTCGCTGGGTGCGCTTATTGTCATCTTTGTACTGGTAATCTTTTTAGGGAACCTGCGCGGCGGTATCCTGGTTGCCACAACAATACCGCTAGCCCTGCTCTTTTCGTTTATTATGATGAAAATTTTTGGGGTATGGGCCAACCTGATGAGTTTAGGGGCTATCGACTTTGGGATACTGATTGACGGGGCAGTAATTATTGTAGAAAGTATGATTTTTTACCTGCACCGAAAAGAGTTTATCGGAAAAAAACTGGGCCTGCCCAAACGAAACGAGATAGCCTTTAATTCGGCCAGTAAAATGATGAACTCTGCTTTCTTTGGTCAGGTTATTATCCTTATTGTATTTATACCGGTTTTAGCTTTACAGGGGGTCGAAGGTAAAATGTTCATCCCTATGGCCATGACATTCGGTTTTGCTGTTCTTGGCGTGGTGGTACTGTGCCTCACCTACATCCCCATGATGGCTTCATTGTTCCTCCGGGCGCCAAAAACCGATAAAAAAACATGGGGCGAGCGGGCCATCAATAAAGTTGAAAAAGTATATGCGCCCGTTATTGCATGGGCTTTGCGAAAAGGGAAGTTGGTCATTGGGGTGGCCGTAATCCTTTTAATATCAGGCGCATTCCTGTTTAGCAGGATGGGTGCCGAATTTATACCCCAGCTCGATGAAGGGGATCTGGCCATGCACATGTTCCTGAAACCGGGAACTGCCTTAAGCGAAGTTACCAGTGCATCAACCCAAATAGAGAAGTTGCTGTTGAAGGAATTTCCCGATGAGGTAGAGTCGGTGCAAACCCGTATCGGTGTTGCCGATGTGCCAACCGACCCCATGCCAATTGATATTGGCGACATATTTATCCTGCTTAAACCAAAAAATGAATGGACAAAAGCAGAAACAAAAGAAGAGCTGGTTGACAAAATCAGGGACGAAGTGGGTGTTTTTGCGGGGATCAATTACGAATTTTCCCAACCTATTGAAATGCGCTTCAACGAGCTCCTAACCGGTATCCGGGAAGATTTGGCCATTAAATTATATGGCGACGATTTGGATATTTTAGCCGATAAAGCCGAAGAAATTTCCGGCTTAATTTCCGGTATTCCGGGAATTGCGGGCATGAAGGCAGAGGCTATCCGGGGCTTGCCCCAGATAACGGTCAACTACAACCGGACGAAGTTAGGCCGGTACGGGTTGAAAATTAAGGATTTGAATACCGTGATAGAGACTGCTTTTAGTGGAGGTGTGGCCGGTGTTATTTACGAAGGTGAACGGATGTTCGACCTGGTTGTCAGGCTCGATGAAGCACACCGCCAAAGCATAGACGACCTTCGCAACCTGTTTGTCGATACGCCGGATGGGGGGCAGGTCCCCCTAAAAGAAGTCGCCGACATTAGTTATCGTCCCGGCCCAATGCAGATCAGCCGCGACAATACAAACCGCCGGACCTACGTGGGGATCAATGTCGAAGGCCGTGATGTAAAATCGCTGGTGACCGAAATTCAGCAAAAACTGGATGAAAAATTAGAACTGCCAGCCGGTTATTATATTCGTTACGGTGGCGCATTCGAGAACCTTGAGCGGGCAAGCAAACGCCTGTCGGTAGTTGTTCCGTTGGCGCTGGCGCTGATTTTTGTACTGGTATTTTTTGCCATCAAATCATTTAAACAAACACTGATGATTTATATTGCCATTCCGTTTGCAGCTGTAGGCGGTATTGTTTCGCTCTACCTGCGTGGTATGCCATTCAGCATTTCGGCCGGGGTTGGCTTTATCGTCTTATTTGGCGTAGCTGTTTTAAACGGACTTGTTTTGATAAACGGGTTCAATGAGCTAAAAGAGGAAGGTAAACTTTCACTGGCTGAAATCATTAAACAAGGTTCAATCCGAAGGATCCGGCCGATATTCTTAACCGCATCGACCGATATTTTAGGTTTCCTGCCAATGGCCATTTCAACTTCTGCCGGTGCCGAAGTACAACGTCCGCTGGCAACAGTAGTAATTGGCGGGATGCTTACTTCCACCCTTTTAACCCTGGTTGTTTTGCCCGTGCTCTACAGCATGGTCGAATCAGGAAAAAGCAGGGTTAAAATGCCCAAACTGAATACGGCAGTTCCAGCCCTCGTGCTAATGCTTGGAGGTACCTTGGCGGGCACTATTGCAAATGCGCAGGAAAAAACAGGAATAACCCTGGAACAGGCTATTGTTACTGCCAGGGCAAATTACCCATCAGTAAAAGCTGCTGCGCTGGAGGTTGAAAAACAACAAGCGCTGAAAGCAAGCAGTTACGAGTTCGGAAATACTTCGATATCAACAGGGAAAGAAGAAATAGGGAACGGTGCGCCGGGGATACAAAACAAAATTGGGATTTCGCAAACAGAAATAGACTTGTTGGCCGTTCCTGCTAAAAAACGGTTGGCCGGGTCGAGGATAGGCCTGGCCGAATCGCAACACCAACTTACTGAAAAAATGCTGGAGCGTGATGTGAGCCTGGCCTGGTTCTCGGCGCTTTCGGCCAAAAAACAGTTGCAGCTGTATTTACAACTCGACAGTGTTTATGCAAACTTCCTGAAAGCAGCCGAATTACGTTATAAAACACAGGCTACATCAAAGGTTGAATACCTCTCTGCTTCTGCAAAATACCAGGAACTTATCGTGAACATCAGGCAGGCCCAAAGCCGGTACAATGTGGCATTGCAACAGCTTAACCAATACCTTTTGTATTCGCAGGACATTGAAATTGCGGTGCCGGAAAATGACTGGACAAATGACTTAATCCCCCTTCAACCTTTTGATTCGTTGAAAAGTGTACCTGTTTTGGACCTTTACAAACAACAGGTTGAGGTATCCAACGCCGAATGGAAAGCCGAAAGAGCACAATTCCTCCCCAAAATCGACGTGGGCTACACGGCGCAGTCAGTTGACGGGAAGTCGGGGTTTTACGGTTGGCAGGCCGGTATTTCTGTTCCCCTGCTGTTTTTCTCCCAGTCGGGAAAAACAAAAGCATCTCATATCAATTATCAAATTTCCGGCTTGCAATATCAGCAAAAGGAATTAGAGCTTAACGCCGCTTACCGGGAACTGTTCAGCAGGTATTCATCGATGACAGAGGTGCTTGATTATTATAAAACCAGGGCGATCCCTCTGGCCGAAGAACAAATTGCAGCCGCTAACCTGGGATACCGGTTGGGCAGTATCGACTACATTCAATTCATTCAAAACATAGAATCGGCCATTAAAACACGGCAGCAATACCTGGCCCGCCTGGCTGAATATTACGAAATTAAAGAGCAATTAAAATACATAACAGGTCAATAGTAAATAGTATGAAAACGAGAATATTTTTAGCGCTTATTGCTTTAACAACACTTATGTCGTGCAACAGCAATAAAAAACAACCCGGTGAAACAGGCGAACACCATGAACACGGAGAAACCAGGGATATTGTGATATTAAGCGAGAGGCAACGCGACGCATTGGGGCTTAAGCTGGGAACATTCGGGATGCGCAACCTCACCACGCTGGTAAAAACAAACGGACAGCTTGAAGTCCCTCCGGCAGCCAGCGCCGGCGTTACAGCCATTATTGGCGGCAATGTAAAAGAGATTAAGGTTTTTCACGGCGACAAAGTAAACAAAGGCCAGGTACTGGTTGTACTGGAGCATCCCGATTATATTGCCCTGCAGGAAGATTTTGCGGAAACAGCCAGTAAACTCGATTTCCTGGCGCAGGAATATAACCGACAAAAAGAGTTATTCGACAATAATGTGGGTGCAGGCAGGGATTTTCAGCAGGTAAAATCAGAGTTCAATACCATGAAGGCAAAGTATGAAGGACTAAAAGCAAGGCTGGAGCTGCTTAACCTGTCGGCCGAAGCAGTAAAAAACGGCAAAATCTCCAGCACCATTTCCATCTTCTCGCCCATAAGCGGGTATATAAACGATGTGGACATCAAACTGGGGACATACGTCGATGCCAAAGACCAACTACTCAAAATTACCGATAACCGGGAGATCCATGCTGATTTTATGGTTTATGAAAACGATGTCCACTTGTTGAAAGAAGGCCAGAAAGTTGATTTTACCGTCGCAAACCGTCCGGGCGAAGAACTCGCGGCAACCATTTTTGCCATTGGAAAAGAATTTGAACCCAATACCCGGGCCGTTCACATTCATGCCAAACTGGATAAAACCCCGGTAAACCTTGTTCCCGGAATGTATGTTTCAGGGCATATCCATACCGATGAAAATTATGTGAACACGCTCCCCGGCGATGCCGTTGTTACTGAAGGGACAAAATCATACATTTTTATTGTTGACGAACCGGTTACCGGCGAAGAACACGAAGAAACAGGACATGGAACAACAGAAGGCCATGAAGAACATGAAGGGCATGAGGAACATGATGCCGATGTTGCGCACAGCCACGAAACCGAAGCTGACGGGCACAGCATGGCATTCAAAAGGATAGAGGTGATAGCCGGGGCACAGGAAGGGAATTATACCGAGATAAAACTCCTTGCCCCTTTACCCGAAAATACCAAAGTTGTTCTCAATGCAGCGTACTACCTGCTGGCTGACATGAACAAGGAAGAAACAGAACACGAACATTAAAATGGTTAAATTATGAAAGAAAAAAACAGTGATTGTATTTCATAATTCACTGTAAACGAACACCTAAAAGAATTAAAGATACGAAAACCACAAGTCCCGGCCATTTATTATAAAACATTCTAGGTATATACAATGTTATTGTATCTGTTTATTTACTATTATTGTATGCAACTTGCGGATAGAATTCGAGGTAAAAAGTAAGCATACAACAAATACTGTTTGAGACAGTTGAAATGTAACAAGTACAAATTAATCCTACAGAAGGTTTTGTTGCCAATTAAGTATAAAACCATATATCCGGAACAAAAATTTACCGGAACGGGAATATTGAGCCCTTTCATAAAACGTATAAATAAGGTAGTTTACACACTGTTTGCAAAGGCTGGCTGGCCAGTGCTGGTTTT
>JBKDZK010000523.1:0-1626 GCA_047971205.1 Draconibacterium sp. | reverse complement strand
GGCGAATGGAGTGTTTACAGCGAGATTAAACGTAAATTGATCGAAGACCACGGCATCCCGGCACATGAAATCCGGTTTATACAGGAGGCAAAGACAGATAAAGCCCGCAAGGACATTATTAAAGGGATGAACAACGGACAGGTACGGGTTTTGTTCGGTTCTACCGATATGTTGGGAACCGGGGTAAATGCCCAAAAGCGGGCGGTTGCTATCCATCACCTGGATATTCCGTGGAGACCGGCAGATTTGGAACAACGCAACGGGAGGGCGGTACGCAAAGGCAATGAGGTTGCCAAAGCCTTTGCCGGGAACAAGGTCGATACTTTTATTTATGCTGTGGAGAAATCATTGGATTCATACAAGTTCAACCTGCTGGCCAACAAACAATTATTTATCCGGCAGCTAAAGTCAAACAATATGGCAACCCGGACGATTGACGAAGGGGCACTGGACGAGAATTCGGGCATGAATTTTTCGGAATATGTGGCCATTTTGTCCGGCAATACGGAACTGTTGGAGAAAGCCAAGTTAGAGAAAAAGGTTACGGCAATGGAAAGCGAGCGCAAAGCCTTTGACCGCTCCCTGAGTTCGTCGGAATACAAACTCGGTGAGATACAGCATTCCATTAAACACAACAATGCAGTCATTAAAGAAATGGATGCCGACTGGCAACTTTTGCAGAAACAACTGGAGAAAGACGAAGAGGGAAACTTTTTGAACCCGGTCAGGCTGGAGGGGCTGGATACTTCTACATATGAAATTGTCGGAACAAAGCTTAACCAAATCAGTGATACAGTAAATACCAAAGGTGAATACCGGGAAATCGGGCAGTTGTATGGCTTCCGGCTTTTGGTCAAGTCGGAGTTGTCTACCAAAGACGGGTCTATCTTTAGCGATGACAACTATATTGATAACCGTTTTTTTGTGCAGGGGCAAAGCGGATTAAAATACACTTATAATAACGGCAGGGTAGCCAAAGCTCCGAAACCGGCTTCCATGAACTTTTTAAATGCCCTGCACAAAATACCGGAACTGACAGAAAAACACAAGGCGCGAAACGAAAGGCTCAACCAGGATGTCCCTGTATTGCAGGAGGTAGTTAACAGGAAATGGAGGAAAGAAGGTGATTTGAACAAACTGAAAACGGAACTTTCTGCTTTAGAAAGGAAAATTAGGGCTTCGCTGGATGGACAAAGCCAGTTGCAGAATAATATTAAGAAAGCCACAAGCATAACGCTTGGATAAACACTTTGTGGGTGCATGCATTCGATTGCGACGTTGTGTATTGCTTTATTCTTAGGATAATTTATATTTAGACTGTTTATAAATAATTTATTCAAAAGACTGATATTGAGGATTTTGATAATTTAGTTTTCGTGTACTATAAAGATTTTCTATTCAAACCTTATATCCGCAAGTAAAAAAGAGTAAAAATCGGCAAGCCCTGTAAAAATAATGTTTACAAAGCTTTGCCGATTAAAATATTTTCACCTATTTGGGTGAAATACATCATCGTTGATGAAAATTACATATTCTTCTGAAAAAATCAACTCATTTGGCGGAATAAATTTCGCCGATCGCATTATCGATAACTCATCGGTTTATGAAACCATCGACAAAACCCTT
>JBKDZK010000522.1:0-1810 GCA_047971205.1 Draconibacterium sp. | reverse complement strand
TAATGAAGAAGGTACCGGTCTGGGATTGATTCTTTGCAAAGAATTTGTGGAAAAAAACGGAGGTTCCATTCGCGTGGAAAGCGAACAGAACTCCGGAAGTAAATTCTTTTTCACCTTGCCGGTAAGCCAGTCTTAAATTGCATGCGTTAACTCATCGAGAAAGGCATGCAGACTTTCGCTTAATAATGGTTTAAGCTTGCGTTTAACATTGGCATGGTATTCATTCAGCCAGTTTTTCTCCCGCTCGTTCAATAAAGCCGGTTCAATCAGCGAAGTATCGATCGGGCAAAGTGTCAGGGTTTCAAAACCAAGAAAACTGCCGTATTCGGTTTCTTCGCGTTCCACACATACGATCATGTTTTCGGTACGGATTCCATACTGGCCTTCGCGGTAAAATGCGGGTTCGTTCGACAATACATTGCCCGGAAGAATCGAATTTTCATTGTACTCCTGACGAATTGCCATCGGCCCTTCGTGCACATTCAGGAAATGCCCCACTCCATGACCAGTGCCGTGTCCGTAATTCATTCCGTTCTCCCAAAGTGCCTGCCGAGCCAGAATATCGATATGACAGCCCTTTGTTCCATACGGAAACTTAGCCAGCGTAAGACCGATCATTCCTTTTAACACCAGGGTATAGTCGGTTTTAAACTGATCAGAAACCGGCCCGAGTGCTACGGTTCGCGTAATATCTGTGGTGCCGTCCAGGTATTGTCCTCCTGAATCGAAAAGCAAAGCCCCGTCAGCTTCCAACGGCAAGCTATCGTTGGGGCCAATGTGTAAATGAACGATCGCACCACGCCCTTTGTAGCCCACAATCGGAGGGAAACTTTCCCCCTTAAAACCTTCCTGCTTCGAACGAAATTCGGCGAGTTTCACCCCCGCGTCATAATCACTGACAGGCTTCTCTCCCACTGTTTCTTTCAACCAGTACAGAAATTCTACAAGGGCAACACCGTCTTTTACCATGGCTTTTCGGAAGCCTTCAATTTCGGTGGCATTTTTCTGTGCTTTTAACACTGCCACAACCGACGTTCCTTCCAGCACTTCATTCTTTTCGACCAACGAGCTGTACGCCGCATAATTCAGCGTTCCGGGATCAACAAATATCTTTTTACCATTTATTTCGGAAAGGAAACGATAAAAATCGGTGTAGGCTTTTACCTGAACGCCATCGGCTTCGAGCTTTAATTTTAGCACTGAATCTATCTTTTGGGAATCCACAAAAAGGATGCTTTCTGTGGCTCCAACCACCGCAAAACCGGTAAATACCGGATTGTAAGAAACATCGGAACCCCGCAGGTTATACAGCCACGCGAGTTCGTCGAGCATTGAAACAACCTGAAGATCGGCTCCTTTTTTTGACAGTTCGCGCGCAACTGCCTGTTGCTTTTCGGCTCTCGGCAATCCGGCATACTGAAGCTCCAACTCAAAAGCTTTATCGCCAGGGATAGCGGGCCGGTCATTCCATACTGCTTCCAGCAAATCGGGTGTTTCCACCAGTTCAATGCCTGGCTTAACCAGTGTTTTTTGAAGATTCCGAAACTCCGCAACACTTACGGTTTGCGTGTCAATTCCCAGTTTGCTGCCAGCCGACAGGTTTTGTGCCAGCCACACCGGTGGAGGCACCGCATCCGGCACGCGCAATTTCATCATTTCAATACCCGTTCCTTTCAACTCATCGGCTGCCTGCAAAAAGTACCGCGAATCGGTCCACAACGCGGCTTTGTTCTGCGTAACCGCCACCACACCGTACGAACCGGTAAAGCCAGAGATAAATTCGCGGGTTTCCCACCGCTTGGGCAGGTAT
>JBKDZK010000521.1:0-5537 GCA_047971205.1 Draconibacterium sp. | reverse complement strand
CACCCGCTTTTTGTAGTCCTTGCTTAAATCAACAATATGAAACGGAATATCCAGTTTCCTGGCCACCATTTTGGCAATCAGCGAATCTTCTTCCCAGGTACACGAGCTGGTAAGCACACCTTCGCGTTCATGATAATTGATCATAAACAGTGCGATCACATCGTAGCCCTGCTTTTTCAGCAAATACGCGGCTACACTCGAATCAACTCCGCCCGATAATCCTACAACCACTCTTTTCATGGCGCAAAAGTAGAAAGATAAAATCCAATTCTGCAAACAGCTTCTGAAAAACAGCAATTTCGACTAATTCCCAAATAGGCTGAAAACCACCAGGATAAGGGATAGGTAGAAAAAATATTTTTCGCACTAATCGCCACATCACAGATGAAATGTTTTCAGAAAGCTGTTTAACAAAACATTTCGAAGAATCGGCTTAACCATCTTCTTCCGGAAAAGTGAAAAGAAACGCTTTGATCTCCTGTGGGCGGCGGCGGGTAAATCCTTTCTGCTATCCTCAGAGCCGCCCTGCGGCATTTTTTCGGTTTCCTGCACGATTTTTGGGCGTCCTGCGGAATTTTTTGTCGCCCTGCAACACTTTTTTTGAATCCTGCGCCCTTTTTTCGGGCCCTGCTTAGCAGGAAGGCCCCAAAATGACGCAGGGAGGGTCAACTGTGAGCAGGACGACGAACAAGCATGCAGGGCGGCCAAATACCTCGCAGGACATTCTATTTTTCAACTGGAAGCATCCAAGCAACACCGCCTGTGTTGATCTGTACAAAGTGCTAAACGGTTCCAAACCGCTAAGCACATCATCTCACGCAATACCTGCCCCGGCACTTCGTACCGGACTATTAAACGCCGACACTTTCAGTGTAGTAATTAACTCTGAATATCGATACTAAGAAACCGTTCTTTTGCGAGAGAACGGTTCCCTGCTTCCACACATCAGGTAATACCTGACTGCCGGAAACAGGCCTAAGCGGTTTCAAACCGCTAAGCACGTAAAGCAATCGATATTTTTATTCCTGCGCCACAAATAACACACACCCGCCAAGTTGCTATGAAAATCCAAGGCATACTGCGTTGGCTCCTCGTAAACGCTTTTTGACCGGTTTTCTGAATCCCTCAGGTACTTTTTATTACTCGCTGATTGCGCTGATTACCGCAAACTTTGTTTCACTCATTTGAGTGAAATCATTTTTTGCGTACATCTGCGGCCCGTTAAATTCCGCTTGCAGAATAAAAGAATTTTACCCGATTTCCTTTTTGATCAGAAAAACCGTATACGCAATAAAAAAGACCAGTAACAGGGCGGCTTCCCAGCGGTCGATTTTTTTTCGCTTGCCGGTGAGCATGGCCACAAAAAGGAAAATGGTTCCGCAGGTCATGATGATCAAATCGGTGTTAAACGAAGGATTGAACGGAATGGGATTGATCAGTAAACTGCCTGCCAGTACCAGCAGTACATTAAAAATATTGGAGCCGATCACATTTCCGATTGCGATATCGCTGTTTCTTTTCAGCGCTGCGACAATCGAAGTGGTAAGTTCGGGAAGCGAAGTTCCGGCAGCGACAATGGTTAAACCGATAATTTTTTCGCTAACACCCAGTAGCGAAGCAATTTTCACGGCGTTGTTTACCACCAGCTGTCCGCCGGCAACAAGTCCGCCCAGTCCGAGAACGATAAACAGCACAATCTTCCACAAGGCCCGCTCCACCGGCTTTGATGCTTCTGCATTTTCGGCCTTCATTTGTTTGAAAACGTAAAACAAAAAGCCCAGAAACAGGGTCAGCAATATCACCCCGTCTATCCGCGACAAGGCAGGTACACCCATGAAAAAATTGTTGGAAAGGGCGATCAGCACCAGCAACACAACAATCGACAGCGGAATTTCGCGCCAGGCCGTTGACGACTGCACCGTAATCGGGTACAACAAGCCCGAAATCCCAAGGATGATGAATAAATTAAAATTATTACTTCCAATTACATTTCCCAGTACAATATCGGACAAGCCTTTGGTGGAAGCCACCAGGTTAACCACCATTTCGGGCGCCGAGGTTCCGAAAGCCACAATCGTTAACCCGATTGCCAGGTCAGAAACCCGGTATTTTTTAGCCAGTGCCGAAGCACCATCCACCAACCAGCTGGCACCAAAAATAAGCGCCACAAATCCTCCCAGTACCAACAACAATGAAATCAGCATACGTCGTTATTTTTTACGAATATGTGGAATTTCGTTCATTGTACAATTGTCGTTCAAAAATTTTCGGACGTTGGTGCGCCAAAAGCCTGTTCTGTTAAAAAATTGCTAATGGGCAAAATCCCCAAAAAAAAGCAGAATTGTATTCTTCGGAAAAAGAGCCGTTAAGCCGCCCAATGTGAAATTAAGACTGTCGTATCTTAAATAACCGTTTTATCCGGAATTAATTTCTACCTTTGTCGCCTTGACAATCAGGTTTTTTATTGAATCGTCATTAACAATGCTTTGTTTCGCCGCTGGTTAGCGAATCTTCTCATCGTCCAATCGACATCCAAAATCAACTTTCTTGTTTAAGTTAACAAGTCGCGAGTGTGCTACGCAATACATCGTGACACACTTTTAAAAATATGATACAATTGTTTTTCAACGTTTTAACACCCAACGACCGGCCGCCCATTGCCCCGGCATGTTCAATCCATTCACCGAAATCGATACCCACCTAAGCTACTCAGCTCCCTTTCAACAAGAGATTCAGCACCGGGCAAGGACTTTTCGTGCAGCAAAACCACGTACAGAAAACGGAAAGGATACGATTGTTTTGCGAGAAATCAGAAGCCATTTTCTGAAAACGGATGCATGCTTCCCCGCCCTTATTAATCATTTAAAAAAAGCTGTACACAAAACAGCACATTGAATTATGACTTTTAAAGAATTAAATATTTCAGAGCCGATACTCAGAGCTCTGAATGACAAAAACTACGAAACCCCTACTCCGATACAGGAGAAGGCGATTCCGGCCGCACTCAGCGGCAACGACTTACTGGGTTTGGCTCAAACCGGCACCGGAAAAACGGCGGCCTTTGCCATCCCGATCATTCAGCAATTGAGCGAGTCTGTTCAAAACGGACGGAGACGTGAAATAAAAGCGCTGATCCTCACTCCCACCCGGGAGCTTGCCATCCAGATTGGCGAAAGTATTGACGACTACGGGAAATATACAGGTGTACGTCATACCGTGATTTTTGGTGGCGTAAAACAGGGGCCGCAGGTTGATCAACTGCGAAGAGGTATCGATATTCTGGTTGCCACTCCCGGACGCCTGCTCGACCTCATCCAGCAGAAGTACATTTCGCTCCGGCACATCCAACACTTTGTGCTCGACGAAGCCGACCGCATGCTCGACATGGGTTTTATCCACGACATTAAACGTCTGCTGCCCATGCTGCCGCAACAAAAGCAAACCCTGTTTTTTTCAGCAACCATGCCGGCAACCATTGCCACGCTTTCGAAGTCGATATTGCATAACCCGGTAAGGGTAAAAGTAAACCCGGTTGCCTCAACGGCAGAAATGATAGACCAACACCTGTACTATGTAGAACGGCCTCAAAAGAACCAGCTGCTGGTTTCCTTGCTGAGAAATGAGGAGAATAACTCGGTGCTGGTTTTCTCGCGTACCAAGCGGGGCGCCGATAAAATTGTCCGTATCCTGAACAAAAACGGAATAGGTTGCGAAGCCATTCACGGAAATAAATCGCAGGGAGCACGGCAACGGGCGCTTGAGAATTTCAAATCGCGGAGAACAAGGGTGATTGTCGCCACCGACATCGCCGCCCGGGGTATTGATATTGCCAACCTGGAGACCGTGATCAACTACGACCTGCCGGATGTGGCGGAAACCTATGTACACCGGATTGGGCGTACCGGGCGTGCCGGAAAAAGCGGAACAGCCTTGTCGTTTTGTACGCCGGACGAACGCCTGATGGTGCGCGACATCCAAAAATTAACCGGCAAGAAACTAAATCCGGTAGCGCATAATTAATCAGCAATAACATTAAAAATAAATATGAATGGCCAGATCGTCAATTTCATTTAACAAAAAGGAATTAGAGAAAAAAAGAGCAAAAAAAAGGAAAGACAAACAACTGCGAAAAGAGGAACGCAAGGCCAATGGAGGTAGCGGATCGCTTGACGACATGATCGCTTATGTAGATGAAAACGGGGTAATCACCGATACGCAACCCGATCCGAACCGCAAAAAAGTAGATGCCTCGGAAATTGCCATCTCCACTCCAAAAAAGCTGGAAGAGGAAGAAGTGGCCTTAAAAGGGCGTGTCGATCATTTTAAAAAGGACAAAGGCTACGGCTTTATCAAAGACATGTTTAGCAACGAAAAGTACTTTTTCCACATTAGCGACGCCTACCCCGAAATCGCCGAAGGAAACAGGGTTTCGTTTGAACTGGCAAAAGGAAACAGGGGCATGACTGCCGTAAAGGTTCAACCCGCTTAATAAAGCGAAACAAAGTATCCCGGTATTTGAACTAGATACGTGTTCAAGCAATACAGCAATGTAAAGGGTATCCGGAAAGCAAATTTCACGCAAAGCACGCAGAACCTAAAACTGAAAATCAGTATTCTGCGATCTTTGCGCTTCTTTTGTGTCTTTGCGTGAAATTCATTTAGTACTTCTGGAAATACTGGCTGCCAGCGTATCGTAGGGAATCGTAATGTTGGTGATCCCCAGCAGCAACCCCACAATGGGAATAAAGGCTACCAAAATAATCAAGTCGTTTACCGAAACCTGCACCAGCGTATAATTTGAGTCGCCGTCGGTGAGGTAGCTCCACACAAACACCATGGCGGTGCAGGGTGCTGCCCCCAGTAAAATGGCCCCGGCAATGTACTCACCGGCCTGCTCGGGCGAAATAAAAGCCGCGTACAGTTTTGAAAAGAACAACCAGGCAAAAAAGGCCATCGTAAAAGGTTTGATCAGCCAGTTAGTTCACCACCAGTGTCAGGATCACACCTTTGGGGCGTTTACCAATGTTCTTCAGGCTTGAGAAATCGACCTGTAACATCATGGGGTAAATCATCAGCCAGATCAAAACAGCCACGGGAATGTTTACCTTAAACACTTCCATGCTGCTTAAAAACCCGATGCTATCACCCTCCCAATGACCAATGCCGATACCTGCGGCAATACACACAGCCACCCACAAAGTCAGGTATTTTTCAAAAAAACCAATGCGTTTTTTTTCCTGATTCATACTTCCTATTTTGTTGCACTTAGCGTTAAACTAAAGGTACAAGGTTTAGCACACAGTTGCTGATCACCACATCAAAAGTATCGTCAGGCAAAGGCATGTTTTCAATGTCTCCCAAAACAAATTCGATGTTGGTAAAGCCTGTTTTGGTGAGATTTGCCTGCGCTTTGCTGATCGTATCTATTCAGGTCAAAAATAAGTTGATTTTCTGAAACTTAAAAAATTTCATCTTCCTGTTGATAAACTTGCCCCTTCGCAGGCAAATTTGTTCATATCTATCTGGTCATCCTGATT
>JBKDZK010000520.1:0-4267 GCA_047971205.1 Draconibacterium sp. | reverse complement strand
CGTTTAGTTAGCGATTATAGACTTCGACTTCGCTCAGTCTGACAGTCACCCGGAGTGAGATAGAAGGGTGGGGTATAAAAATCTTCTGCTGATTATTGTTCCATGATGATGGTTTGTTCACGATTGGGACCAACCGATGCAATAGATACCGGAATGCCCATTTCATCTTCAATAAAGTTGATGTAGTTGTTTAATTCTTCCGGAAATTCATTCTGATCTTTAATTTTGGTAAGATCAGTTTGCCAGCCGGGTAATTCCACATAAACAGGTTTTACGGTGTCGTTAAGTTCGAAGGGGAATTGTTCTACTACTTCTCCGTCGATTTCGTAACCAACGCAAACTTTAATGGTTTCGAAATCATCGAGTACGTCGGCTTTCATCATGATCAGTTCGGTTACGCCATTCAGCATTACCGAATATTTCAGGGCTACCAGGTCGAGCCAGCCGCAACGGCGCGGACGACCAGTGGTTGAGCCAAACTCGTGGCCGGCGTTGCGCATTTTGTCGCCTGTTTCATCCATCAGTTCGGTAGGGAAGGGGCCCATTCCAACACGGGTGCAGTAGGCTTTGAAAATGCCAAATACTTTGCCGATGGTTTGCGGTGCAATGCCAAGCCCGGTGCAAGCTCCGGCACAAATGGTGTTCGAGCTGGTTACAAAAGGATAGGAGCCAAAATCAATGTCGAGCAGGGTTCCCTGTGCGCCTTCTGCCAAAACCGATTTCCCAGCTTTCAGGGCATCGTTGATCATGTGCTCGGTATCTACAATGTGGAACGACTTCAGTAACTCAACGCCTTCAAACCAGTCTTTTTCGCAGTCGTTCAGCATTTTTTCGTAGTCGAATTTAAAGAACTCGGTCAGCATTACTTTGTGGTTGTCTACCCGTGCTGTGTACTTTTCGTCAAAGTTGTGCAACAGGTCACCCACGCGTAATCCGTCGCGGCCGATTTTGTCTTTGTAAGTCGGGCCAATTCCTTTTAAGGTCGATCCGATTTTTGTGGCGCCTTTTTGTTGTTCCGAAGCTGCATCCAGAATTCGGTGAGTAGGCAAAATCATGTGTGCCTTTTTCGAAATGTAAAGGTTCTCGGAGATATCAACGCCAATTTTATCGAGCGATTCAATTTCTTTTTTGAAAACCACCGGATCGATTACCACGCCGTTCCCGATAATGTTGATTTTGTTTTCACGGAAAATGCCGGAAGGAATGGTATGAAGCACATGTTTGATGTTGTTGAATTCAAGTGTGTGACCTGCGTTTGGACCACCCTGGAACCTGGATATAACATCGTACTTTGGAGTGAGTACATCCACAATTTTTCCTTTTCCTTCGTCTCCCCACTGGAGGCCCAGCAAAACATCTACCTTCATGATTTTGATTTTTATTTTACATACAAAACCGTGAAAATTAATCTATGACGACGAATTTCCACGGCTTTCGATTTAAGCATTTAAAAGTAGTAATAATTTTATTTGCACACATAAAAAAATCCTTCGCATAGAAGGATCTTAATATTTTTTAATGAAGCGGTAACTTCACTTATTTATCATGTTCGCCATAAATATACAACGTGTGATGCGAGAGTTTGAAATTATTTTTCTTACAGGCATCTTCAATGATTTCTCTGATACGCGGATCATAAAACTCCATCACCGTTCCGTTGGCCATGTCAATCAGGTGATCGTGCTGAAGCGTGGCAAAAGCTCTTTCAAACTGAGCAATGTTTTTTCCAAACTGATGCTTTATCACCAGTTTGCAATCCAGTAACAGATCGATGGTGTTGTAAAGTGTAGCACGGCTAACCCGGTAATTATTGTTTTTCATGGAAATATACAGCGACTCAATATCGAAATGTCCGTCGCGGCAATAAATTTCATCCAGAATAGCAAACCTTTCCGGTGTTTTTCTGTGTCCGTTCTTTTCCAGGTATTCGGTAAACATGGTTCTTACTGTTTCCCGCGTTTTCTGGTTATTCATAATTAAACCAATTTTAAATAGATCTCAAAAATATAAATTTTTTTGATTCTTTTAGAATGGATATAAATTATTCGTTCAGGTTTTCTGCCCGGGAAACATTTTCAATGCCTTTGATGTTTTTAAGCCGTGAAATTAAACTCTTCAGGTCTTCTGCATTGTGGATGTAAAGGAAGAGATCGCCTTTGAAAATTCCGTCGTGTGTATCGAATTTTACTGAACGCATGTTTATGTTTAGCCCCTTGGAAATCACGGTAGTTACTTCGTGCACAATGCCCAGCCGATCAAAGCCTTCGAGGTTGAGGCGGGTAAGGTACGACTGCCGTTTAAACTTGGTCCATTCGGCGCGGATGATATTCTCTCCCTGGTTGGTGAGCAGTTTGGCCACTTCGGGGCAATCAACCTTGTGGATGATCACGTGTTCTTCGTTGCTGAGGTAGCCTACCACGGGTTCGCCGGGTATGGGATTGCAGCATTTGGCCAGCGAAAAAGAGGTGTCGTCCTGTGTTTCTTTCAGTAGGAAAGGTTTTTTCTGGTCGATTTTCCTGACGGGAGCTGCCTCCGGTGTACTTTTATTGCCGCCCCCAAAAGTAATGTTCCAGTATTTAACGAGCTTGTTTTCCGATTTTTTGCCAATGATCTCTTTTATATCCTTCAGATCGATAAAACCCATTCCAACTTCGGAGTAAAGCTGATCACGGTTGTTCAGGTTGTGATGGGCTACCAGTTTTTTTATGTTGTTGGCCGAAGCAGGCTCTTTTATATGGTTAAAAGCGTCTTCAATAAGTTGTTTGCCTTTTTCGGTGCGTTTGGCCTTTTCAATTTTAAAAGCATCTTTTATTTTCCCGCGTGCTTTTGCGGTGTTGGAGAACTTCAACCATTCGAGTTTGGGAACCTGGTTTTCGGATGTGAGAATCTCCACCTGGTCGCCATTTTGCAAAACGTGGCTCAGCGGAACCAGCTTCAGGTTGATCTTGGCACCAATGCATTTGTTTCCGAGGTCGGTGTGAATTTCGTAAGCCAGGTCAACCACGGTCGATCCCTGCGGCAGGGAGATCATGTCGCCTTTGGGTGTAAAAACATTGATTTCGGAAGAATACAGATTGAGTTTAAAATCGTCCAGAAATTCAAAGGCGTCTGAGTCGTTGCTTTGCAGCAATTCCCGGATCTGCTCAATCCACGGGTCCAGTTCGTTTTCGAAGGTACGGATGTCTTTGTAGCGGTAATGCGCTGCAAATCCGTGTTCGGCAATGTCGTCCATCCGGTCGGTCCTGATCTGAACTTCCACCCAATTTCCCTGTGGCCCCATTACGGTAACATGCAACGATTCGTAGCCGTTGGCCTTGGGTGTTGTTATCCAGTCGCGAATCCGGTCGGGCTTTGGTTTGTAGATGTCGGTAACAATGGAAAGAACATCAAAACACTGCCGTTTTTCAGAAATATCGTGAACCGATTTGATAACAATCCGAATGGCTAATATGTCGTATATTTCGTTGAAAGTCACTGACTTCTTTTGCATCTTCCGCCAAATGGAACAACAGGTTTTTAAACGGTGTGTAACCGCGCAATCAAAACCTTCGTCTTTCAGTTTTTCCACGATGGGGCGGATGAATTCGTTAACCAGGTAGTTTCTTTTTTCTTCCTGGTTATGAAGCATCAGTAAAATCTGGTTGTATTCGTCGGGATGTTTGTGTTTGAAACTGAGGTCTTCGAGTTCGTTTTTGATGGCGTACAAGCCAAGGCGGTGGGCAAGCGGAACATAGAGGAAAAGCGTTTCGGTAGCAATCTTGATCTTTTTGTGAGGCTGCATCGAATCCAATGTTCTCATGTTGTGGAGCCGGTCCGCAATTTTGATGAGAATAACCCGCACATCGTCCGACAAAGTCATCAGCATTTTTTTGAGCGTCAGGGCGTGCCTGGCATCAAAATCTCCCGATAGTTTTGTCAGCCCGTCAACAATACGCGCCACGCGCTCTCCAAACATGTTTTCGATGTCGGAAAGGCGGTATTCGGTGTCTTCAACTACGTCGTGTAATAAAGCTGCTACAATGGAAGTGGCTCCCAAACCCAAATCTACCGCTACAATTTTTGCAGCGGCAATCGGGTGAATGATAAACGGTTCGCCTGATTTACGTTTGATTCCATCGTGTGCCGCATTGGAAAAGCGAAATGCTTTCTCAATCCGCGCCAATCTTCCTTCGTCGAATTTTCCCTTGAGAACTTTTAGGAAATCCTGGTAGCGGTCCTCAATGTATCCTATTTCTGCCTGTGTAAAATGTTGCACGTTTCAAATTTT
>JBKDZK010000519.1:0-6262 GCA_047971205.1 Draconibacterium sp. | reverse complement strand
CTCCTGAAAATCCGATTCCCAGCAAAAATAAAAGGATGTAAACCGGCACAACAACCTGTAAAAAAAGAGGAGGGTAATAATCTACCTCGTGAAACTGGAGTTCTTCCCAAACGGGTGTGATAAGAAAGAACCCGAGGAAAACAAGCAGCGCATCAAGCAGGGGAAAAAAGAGGCGTGAGACAACCCGCTTGGCGATAGACAGAAACGCCCGGAAATAAATGGCCAGGTGAATCAGCGAGGCAAAAACACCTGCTTTGCCTCCCGGAAAATGTTTTCGCGCAAAAATCGCCATCGCGTTGTAAAACACTTTTACATAATTCAGCGATCCTTTTTTGGTGCTTTCGCCCTTGTAATGGATGATGGTGGTTTCGGGGAAATAGTAGTTTTTATAGCCACCCTGCTGAATCCGGTACGAAAGATCGATGTCTTCGCCGTACATAAAAAAAGTTTCGTCGAGCAGGCCCACTTTGTCAAGTGTTTCCTTGCGCATCAGCATAAAAGCACCTGCCAGGACATCTACCTCGTGAATTTCATTTTCGCTGAGGAAGGAGAGGTGGTACTTGCCAAATTTCCTGGATTTGGGAAATACTTTTGACAAACCGAACATTTTGTAAAAAGCCACCCATGGTGTGGGTAACCCGCGTTTTGATTCGGGCAGAAAGTTTCCTTTTCCATCGATCATTTTTACACCCAAACCACCGGCTTCAGGGTGCTGATTCATAAAAGCCACCGTTTTTTCAAAGGTATTTTCCTCTACCACTGTATCTGGGTTCAGCAATAAAATATACCTGCCTTTTGCCTGACGTATGGCCTGGTTGTTGGCTTTCGAAAAACCAACGTTGTTTTTATTTTCAATCAGAAGAACATCCGGAAATTTCTCGCGGATGAGTTCGGAGGAGCCGTCAACCGAATTATTATCGACCACAAACACCTCGATACTGACATTGCGGGCAGCCCGGAACACAGCGTGCAGACACTGTTCCAGAAAATGTTTGACATTGTAGTTGACGATAACGACCGATAAATCCATACACAGTTCAGTCAAAGATGCTCAAATGTAGGCATTCCTTTTGGATAACGGAAGAAGAGGCAAAATCTGATGCAAAACTTATCTTCCCACCGAATTTTCGTAGGGAACACGGTTTACCAGCGAACGCCCGAGCGTGATCTCATCGGTGTATTCGAGTTCGTCGCCAATGGATACACCACGCGCCAGTGTTGAAATCCGTACTTCGAAATCCTTCAACTTCCTGAAAATATAAAAGTTGGTGGTATCGCCTTCCATGGTCGTGGACAAGGCCAGAATAATTTCGATCACTTCTCCCGATGCCACCCGATTGACCAGCGAATCTATTTCAAGGTCAGAAGGGCCGATGCCGTCCATTGGTGAAATGATTCCTCCCAGAACATGATACAAACCGTTGAATTGCTGTGTGTTTTCGATCGACATAACATCGCGGATGTTTTCCACCACACAAATAACACTGGCATTGCGCGAAGGATTGCTGCATATCTGGCATAACTTGGTATCCGAAATGTTATGGCAAACTTTGCAGTGTTTGATTTCGTCGCGCAGCTGGATGAGGCTCTTGCCAAAGGCATGTACCTGTTCGGTGTCTTGCCGTAACAAATGCAGCACCAGCCGGAGTGCACTTTTCCGCCCGATGCCGGGCAGTTTGGAAAATTCATTCACCGCGTTTTCCAGTAGCCGGGAAGGATATTTATCGATGTTCATACTCCAAAAATAAAGTGAAAAGTACAACATTCTGAATTTTGGATACTTAATTTTTACGTATCTTTTGTGATCATAAAAAACAGAAATAATGAAAAAAGCATTTCTTACCCTTGTGATAGCAGCCACCGTTGCTTTTGTTTACGGACAAAACAATACCACCTCGCAAGAAAGTTCTGAGTCGTCAACCGAAACTTATACACCGCCAAAGTTTTACTATGGTGGCGGATTGAACCTGACATTTGGGAGTGTTACCGAAGTGGGTATTTCGCCCCTGATCGGATACAAGGTAACGCCACAGTTTTCGGTGGGTAGCCAGCTAACGTTTGAATACTTCAAATACGACAGGGGGAGTTACGATTACAATGCCACCAACTACGGGGCCAGCCTGTTTACCCGTTATCGGTTTGTGCCGCAGGTTTACGCCCACATGGAATTCTCGATGATGAACTATGACTTTCAAACGTACCAGGGTGACAGCAAACGGGATTGGGTGCCTTTTTTGTTTGTCGGAGGCGGCTTCAGCCAGCCCATATCAAAAAACACCTGGGTAAATGCCCAGCTGCTTTTTGATGTTATCCAGGATGACAACTCACCGTACAAAGACTGGGAGCCGTTTTATACCATTGGCGTAGGCGTTGGTTTTTAAGTTTCTGAATCCATCGATTGTGCATCAATCACCGCAATGGCAGTCATGTTAATGATTTCCCTGACTGAGCTGTCGCGTTGCAAAATATGAATGGGTTTTTTCATGCCCATCAAAATAGGACCAACTGCTTCGCATGGGCCGATCGACTGGAGAATTTAGTAGGTGATGTTCCCCGAACTCAGGTTGGGGAATATCAGCGTGTTGGCATCTTCATCGCCGGGTTTGTTAAACGGATAGCGTGAATAGCGCAGTTTCCCGTTCAGTGCATAGTTGGCCTGCATTTCTCCATCCACCATCAAATCGGGATATTTTTCGTGAAGAATTTTTACTGCTTCTTTTACCCGCACGGGGCTACCTTCGCCTTTGTAAGCGCCAAAGTTGGAGTAGGAGAGCAGGGCAATTTTGGGCTCGATGGTGAACCTCCTCACTTCCCAGGCTGTCAAAACATTCGGGTGCCTTAATATCTTCCAGGTTGATTCCGCCAAACGTTGGGGCAATGGCTTTTACCACTTCAATCAGTTTTTTCGGATCTTTTTCGTTTACCTCAATATCAATCTGTCTTTCCGGAAACAGTTCCAGCTTAAATGAAGCGGAACAAAAAGACATGAAAACGGCAGAATATCCGAAATATAATGGGGCAGAAGTCTGTCAACATTTGTACAAAACATTAATTTAGTAGCTCAAAGAGCTTTGGCGTATTCTTTAACAACGTTTTGAGCTACAAAACCAGTAACCAATATAAACCAATAGAACGATGCGATCATTTGTAAAACACGTGCTGCTTATTACCTGTTTTTATCTTTCTGCCGGTACGGCATATGCTGCTGAATCACCCAATTTCGTTTTTATAATTGCCGATGACATTGGTTGGGATGACATTGGATGCTACGGAAATAAAGTGGTGAAAACACCTCATGTCGATCGATTGTCAGCGGAAGGAATGCAGTTTAACAATGCATTTTTAACGGCGAGTTCGTGCAGTCCAAGCAGGTGTAGCATTATTTCGGGGAAATACCCGCATTCGAACGGGGCGGCCGAGTTGCATACGCCGCTTCCTGAAAGTGAGATACCCTTTCCTTTGTTGTTAAAACAGAATGGATATTATACCGCCCATGCCGGTAAGTGGCACTTAGGCAATTTTACGCATCGTGCCTTCGACCGATACACCGATAACAACGGCTACGACAATGGAGACGGCGGTGAAGCGAACTGGGTAAAGTTTCTCAGAGAAAGGCCGAAAGACAAGCCTTTTTTCTTTTGGTTGGCTTCGCTTGATGCACACCGGCCGTGGGGAGCCGATACTTTTCAGGTAACTTTTGATCCGCAGGAAGTGGAAGTACCGGTGTACTTTGCCGACACCGAAGAAACCCGGCAGGACATTGCTTCTTATTACAACGAAATAGCCCGGTTCGACTATTACGTGGGGAAAGTGAGAGACGAATTGGAACGGCAGGGCGTGTTGAAAAATACGGTAATTATTGTTATGTCAGACAATGGAAGCCCTTTTCCACGATGCAAAACGAGGGTTTACGACAGTGGCATGAAAACACCTTTTGTGGTGTATTGGCCGGAAAAGATTTCCACAGGCGGGCAAAAAACAGAGAGTTTGATCAGTGCCGTGGACATTGCGCCCACGATTCTGGAGCTTGCCGGGGTAAATGCGCCCGACAGTCACCAGGGGACGAGTTTCAGTGCGGTGTTAAACGATCCTGAAAAAGAAGTCAGGAAGGAAGTATTTTCTGAACACAACTGGCACGATTACGAAGCTCACGAGCGGATGGTGAGAACGCAAAAGTATTTGTACGTTTTGAACTCGCGTCCGGCACTGGCAAATGGCGGTCCGGCCGACTCTAAAAAATCGCCCACTCAGCATGCATTGAATATGGTGCGGGATGAGGGATGTTTAACGGCTGCACAGGCCGATATTTTTGTAACTCCGCGTCCGGCAGAAGAATTGTTTGATGTGTAAAAAGATCCTTTGCAATTGCTGAACCTGGCTTCGCTTCCCGATTACCAGGAGGTGTTAAGTGAAATGAGAACCTTGCTGAACAACTGGAGAAAAGAGACGGGAGATACCACCCCGGAACACCTTACACCCGACTGGTATGACCGCGAAACGGGTGGTCCGCTCCAGGTGAAGCGCGTCAGGGGAACCATGCCCGGACAGAAAGAATAACTGCCGGAGAAATGCATAAATAATAAAGAAACAGCTATCGTTATGAAACAATATATGAATAAGTGGGCGAGAGGCATTTGGGGAGTAATGTCGTTGGTCTTATTCGCCGGACTTTTGTTCTCGTGCCAACGAAAAACGGAAACTTCCGCTGAGTTGCCAAACATTTTATTTTAAATGAACAATAAAATTATGATTTTCATTTCTCCAAATCATAAAAAATAGGGATTGTATTTTACAAAACTTTTATGTTTTTTTGTATAAACGAACATTGTTCTCTCGTGCAAGTACAAAAAGAAGACATTCGAAAAATTATTCTGCAGGTAGCCCGAAAAGAATTTATAGAAAAGGGATTTAAAGATGCTTCCATGCGAAGTATAGCAAAGGATGCAAAAGTAGGGCTAAGTAATATTTACAATTATTTCAGGAATAAGGATGAAATATTTTGTGAAATTTTAGCCGGATTATTAAAAGCGCTCGACAACGTAATGGAAGAACACAACAGTTCCCAATACATAAGTATTGACATTTTTAATTCAGAGGAATATATGCACAGCCAGATAAATATGTTTGTTGAACTCATTAATAATTATAAAGAAGATTTAAAACTGTTATTATTCAAAGCGGCAGGTTCTTCACTTGAGAACTTTCGTGATGAAATTACCGACCGGCATACAAAAACAGGCGTTGAGTATGTTGCACTTATGAAGCAAAAATATCCGGAAATAAATGGCGAAATATCCGAATTTTTCATTCATACTATGAGTTCCTGGTGGATGAGTATAATTGCTGAACTGGTAATGCATGATTTATCGAACAGTACATTAGAGAATTTTATTAGAGAATATATGGAGTTTGGCACTGCAGGCTGGAAAAAAGTGATGCGGGTGGGAAATTAATTTTTTTGAACAAAATTGAACAGTGTTCTTTTTTGATTGATCTATAATAAACCAAATATGAGTACATTAAAAAAATTACAAGTTTACATGGAAGGCAGGAAAGCGCTTTTGCCTTTATCTTTGGCACTGTCCGCGCTTAGTGCGCTGGCGGCAATGGTGCCCTACATTCTGATATGGTATATAATTCGCGAATTTATTATCGCAGGCACATCTTCTCAGCAGCTAATTTATGCCTATGCGTGGTGGGCTGCCGGGTTAGCGGTTAGCAGTGTTCTTATATATTTTGTGGCATTAAGCGTTTCGCACCTTGCTGCATTCAGAGTTGAATGCAATATGCGCCGCGATGCCATGAAAAAAATAGTGAATATGCCGCTTGGCTTTTTCGACAATAATACGGCCGGGCGTATCCGAAAAATTATTGATGAAAATGCCGGAATAACGCATGGCTTCCTGGCTCACCAGATGCCCGATTTGGCCGGGAGTGCAGTAATGCCCATTACTGCCGCTGTAATGATATTCGTTTTTGACTGGCGACTGGGGCTTGCCTGTCTTATCCCTTTACTCATTTCTTTCCTGTTAATGGGTTATATGATGGGAAAAAACAGCCGGACTTTTATGAGAGCTTATCTCGACTCGCTTGAAGAAATGAATACCGAAGCCGTGGAATACGTACGAGGCATACCTGTTGTGAAAGTTTTTCAGCAAACCGTTTTTTCATTTAAGAGCTTCCATCACAGTATTGTTGAATATCGCGATATGGTGACAAAATATACGCAATTATGGAAAATCCCAATGTCCGTATATACCGT
>JBKDZK010000518.1:0-2220 GCA_047971205.1 Draconibacterium sp. | reverse complement strand
GGTTCACCAAGTTATTGGTACGGGTTCATTTATTTTTTGTTGAAATCCCAACATGAGTCACAAGTTCAAAACCATTGTTGTAAGTTCTGCGGGCTGTATAAATAATAATGTTTGGTGCAACAATGGTATAATCATTATGGTTTACATGATCTTCTCTTTTGATGGTTTCAATCATCTTTCCATTGGTAATTTTCGAGGTGTAATGCACTGTCTTTCCGGTAGCCAACTCCTCATATTTGTTGTCCCAACTATCTGTCGCTTCAATATAATCATACGTTATTCGGTGTGTTATTTCGCCGTTATTGCCTAAGCCTTCTTCTACATAGGTCAGTCCATTTTCGGCGACATAAAACCGGTGTTTTGAGGTGTTTGTTTTCCATTGATTCAGGGCAAGCAAATCTTTTGAAACTCCATCCCATTCGCCAATACGAAAAGCATATTGGTAAATACCTTCAGGAGCCGTTAAGCTAATCCCGTTTTCGTCTTTTTTTAAATCAGAATTTTCAACTTGCTTCTCTTGTGCATTCAGATTTAAGTAAACCAGGAGTAAGAATATAACATGTATTTTCATCGGCATGTATTTTTTTGTGTTTTCAGTTGCTTGACAGTACGTTTACCGTTAACTAAAAGTTTTAATCCCAGCACCTTTAATAAACACTTAACATTTTCTCCTTTACAGCTCAGTCTTTTACGAACAACTTTCTTAATAAGGAACACAGTTGTTACAAGATACGCTATTGTTTTGTAATTTCTACTGAAAAGATTTCCGTCTTAATAATCGCCCGCTCTTAGTGCTCGAAACAACTTTTAACAGGGGAATCCGTGAGGATAATACCACTTTTTACGGAGATTTCGATATGACAGGAGCACTTTGAAGTCTTCCCTGATAAAGCCAGGACGATATTGCTATTATCTTCTTTCTTTCAACGGGATAACGAATTTCAACCCTGACCAGGTTTCATCCACGGCGCATACTTTTGTATCTACAAGTCCGTTCTTTAACCCAATCTCACGTACAATGTTTCCATCCAGGTCGGATTCAACCTTGGCTGTTTTTTTAGGCCAGGAGACCCATATTATTCCATTTTGTAGTATTTCCTGCTTCAACCGCTTAATATCTTTAGCTAATTGGGAAGAACTCTTAGCAAAATAGTGAATGAAATCCTTTTTAGTTTCCTGATCTTCAACCCTTGTTAAGTCTGCTGGCAACTCAGAAAACAGATTGAAATAGTATTCAGGAGCTTCCACAATTTTTATTTTAAATCCTTTTTTGATTCCAAGTTTCTTTGCCAAAGGAGTTCCTGAATAACCTGTTGTTTTCATTTCCCTATATTTTTTGTTCTTTTCAACGCGGTATAAAATGATCACATCCGTATAAAGTACTTCGATTGTGTGTGTGTGTTAAACTTATTAACCCACAACAATTTTAACTTGTTCATATTCTCATTTGCTACTTAGCAATTCTAATTGTTAAATTTTCCCCTAAACTTAGTTACAAAATCCTGGCCTTGTAAACTGGTATTTGTATCCCATTTAGGCAACCACTTTTATCCTGCCAATTTAATGTTGACTAATTGCAATTACCAAAGTGAGAAAATAAACAGTGCCTGACGATATTTTATTGCGGATTCCCATGAGTAAGCGAAGATGCAAATTGCTTGGTTTGTGTGGGTTGCCAAGCCATTACTAAAGATAACCTGAATCGTAAATTCCTACCTGCAGGCGTTACAAACGCTTTCTCATTAACCCCTCGTTACCGTTAGCTCTCAAACGAGGGGCAGTCCAGACTTTCTCATGTATGCTCTATTTGTTAAAAACTCAGTTTCTCCCAAAAAGACGGCGGTGAAGCTTTCAGTTCAACTTTAAATCCATTCTTCCAGTATTCATCGATTAACCCGGTCAGATCTTCCTCTTTTTTCTGTGACGGAATTAAAAATTCATACTTCTCCAGCTTACCATTTTGAGTAAGTTCTATCCAGTTGTTACCTCCGGCATCTTTTATCGTCCGTTCGTAAATGCGTTTCTCTTTCGAGGCATTGAGCGAAACAGTTACCGGGGTGTTTACCAAGTCAATTTCGTTACCTCGTAGATTTATCATGTCTAAGTTAAATTGTATCTCACCTTTTTTATCCTCATGGTTAAATTGTAGTGCAATCCCGAAAACAAACAAGAAAAAGACTATAATGTATAAAATCAATTCTTGCCAAAATGGTATTTCTA
>JBKDZK010000517.1:0-3696 GCA_047971205.1 Draconibacterium sp. | reverse complement strand
GAAACTTCGGATAAGGCAGAAAAGATTGGCGAAATTCTGGAAAAACTGGAAAAGGAAAATCTTGCAGCCATCATTGCAAAACTTCTTCTGAACTAATTTACATGACAAGCAAGCCAAAAATTGCCATTGTAATTTTAAACTGGAACGGGGTAAAACTATTCCCCGATTTTCTGCCGTCGCTCATCGAACATTCGAAGGGAGACAATATTGAATTGATTGTTGCCGACAATGGCTCAACCGATAACTCGCTGGCTTTTCTGGAAAAGAATTTCCCGTCGGTCACCCTGCTCGATCTAAAAACCAACTATGGTTTTGCCAAAGGTTACAATGTGGCGTTGGAACAAATCGATGCCGACTATTTCGTACTGGTTAACTCGGATGTAAAAGTGAGCGAGAACTGGATTGAGCCTTGTATCCAGCATTTTGAATCGGACAAAACAGTGGCTGCTGTTCAACCCAAAATCCTGAGTTACCATCAACCCGAATATTTTGAATATGCCGGAGCAGCAGGTGGTTTCATCGATCAGTCTGGCTATCCGTTTTGCAGGGGACGCATTCTCGATAAAGTGGAAAAAGACGAAGGGCAGTACCAGACTCCGGGCGAAATTTTCTGGGCAAGTGGCGCCTGTATGTTTGTCAGAGCCGAAGCGTTCCGATCGGCAGGCGGTTTGGATCCGCTGTTCTGGGCGCACATGGAAGAAATCGATCTTTGCTGGAGGCTCAAAAACCGGGGGATGAAAATCGTTTACGAGCCGCAAAGCGTCATTTATCATTTAGGTGGCGGTTCTTTGTCGTACGGCGATCCGCACAAGGTCTACCTTAATTTCAGGAACAACCTGTACATGTTGTACAAGAATCTTCCCGAAAATAAATTCAAACGTACAATGTTCATCCGAATGGTACTCGACGGTGTTGCAGCCGCCAAGTTCCTGCTGGGCCTTGAATGGAAAGCTTTCCTGGCAGTAGCCAAAGCACACGCTACGTTTTATAAAAGCCTGGGAGAGCTTCGGAAAAGCAGGGCCGAAATTCAACAGCATACCTTATCAACCGATCATCCTGAAATTTTCAGGAAAAGCATCATGTGGAAATTTTTTATTCAGAAAAAACAGACTTTCTCAAGTTTGAATTTTAAGCAGAAATAAGCATGCAGAAACTTACATTTACAGAACCCATTTACACCTATCATATCGATTTTGTAGGACACGTCAACAACATTATTTATGTGCAATGGCTCGAAAATGCACGGGTAAAATTAATTGAGGCCATGGATCTCAGCATTTCCGATCTCTCAGTAGAACACAACATTTTACCCATTATCACAGAAACCCTCATCCAGTATAAAAAGCCTTTTTCCCTGAGCGACACGGTTCAGGTAGAAGTGTGGGTTTCGGAAATGTTCAATGTTTCGGCCAATTTCAAGTTCCGCTTTCTGAACGGGAAAAATGAACTCTGCTGTACTGCCCAGCAAAAAGTACTTTTTATTGACAGTGACACTCAAAAACCTTCCAGAAAAATTGTAAAGTTTCGTGAGAATTTTGAAAAATTTCTTTTCTTGGAAACTGAATGAATGTAACGATTGAGAACATATTGCTGATAGGATCCCTGCTGCTGTTCATCGGAATACTGGTTGGTAAAACCTCTTACCGTTTTGGGGTTCCGGCCTTGCTTTTGTTCCTTGCCGTTGGTATGCTTGCCGGTTCTGAGGGAATCGGCGGAATATACTTCGACAACTCGCAGGCTGCACAGTTCATCGGCATTGTATCACTCAATTTCATTTTGTTCTCTGGTGGTTTAGATACCAACTGGAAATCCATAAAACCGGTACTCTGGCAGGGTATTTCGCTTTCGTCGCTTGGCGTTTTGCTGACCTCTGTCTCCATCGGGCTGTTTGTGTGGGCCATCACCGACTTTTCACTTTTTGAAGGTTTGCTGCTGGGAGCCATCGTTTCTTCGACCGATGCTGCGGCGGTGTTCTCGATTCTGCGTTCAAAAAACCTGAGTTTAAAAAACAACCTCAAGGAAACGCTGGAACTCGAAAGTGGAAGTAACGACCCCATGGCTTATGTGTTGACCCTTACTTTTCTGGGACTGGTTCAAAATCCCGAAACCGGTTTTTGGTCCATTGTACTGCTTTTCCTGCAACAAATGCTGGTAGGTGCCCTGGCAGGATTTCTTTTTGCCAAATCAACAAAATTTATCATCAATAAAATTCAGCTGGTTTACGAAGGTCTCTACCCGATTCTGGTAATTGCCCTTATGTTTATGACCTTTGCAGCAACCGATTTTATTGGAGGAAACGGCTTTCTAGCGGTTTATATTTGTGCGGTTTACATTGGCAACCAAAACATTGTTCATAAAAACACCATTGTGAAAATGTTCGACAGCCTTGCCTGGCTGATGCAGATCGCCCTTTTCATTACACTGGGGCTTTTGGTATTTCCTACACAATTATGGCCCGTGGCCGGAATTGGCTTGCTGATTTCGATCGTTCTCATATTTGTAGCCCGCCCTTTGAGCGTTTTCCTGAGCCTCCTCCCCTTCAAAATGAAATTGCGACGCCGTTTCTACATTTCCTGGGTTGGCTTACGCGGTGCGGTTCCCATCGTATTTGCAACTTACCCCTTGCTGGCCGGGATTGAAAAGGCAAATATGATCTTCAACATCGTGTTTTTTATCTCACTTACATCTGTTCTTATCCAGGGAACCACGCTACATACTGTGGCCAAA
Organism: Draconibacterium sp.; assembly: GCA_047971205.1. Lineage (GTDB taxonomy): Bacteria > Bacteroidota > Bacteroidia > Bacteroidales > Prolixibacteraceae > Draconibacterium. Next base: position 969 of record JBKDZK010000517.1, on the reverse strand, counting down.
TGGCTCAATGTTGCCTTGCCTCAGGAAAGTAAAAAGAATGCAGCTTGGGAAGTCTACATGTCGGAGCAGGCAAAGAAAATCATTACCGAACTTACCATTCCCGAAAATGGATTTGCCGCAGGAAAAAAAGTGGTCGAACTGCATTTCCCATCCACATCGGTTATCTCCCTCATCAAACGCCGGGATCATTACATTACTCCCAGCGGCACCACCACAATCGAATCGGAGGACACACTTTTTATTCTTTCTGAAGACAAGGAAAGCATAAGCAAAGTATACGAGTGTCTGCAAGTAAGCCCGCCAATCCCCGACCGGTAACAAAACAAGCCTGTAACTCAGTTTTGAAATGCGGCTACGTTTAAAAACGTAGTCAGGAATACGTATATCAGCGGTTTTAAAACTGTCGGTATTTGCCAAGCTTTGCACAAACAAGGCAGTTTTATGTATTCAGATTAAAAAAAATTCTTGAAGTTGATTATCCCCGTGGCAGAGCCAAGGAGTATTACGCCAACTTCATTTCAGCTAAATCGCTGAAAATCGAATTTTCTTTATTTCACCCCTCTGTCAGCCATAAAGGCTGACATCTCCCCTCAATGAGGGAGAAAAAGCGGAACCCCATGGCATAGCCAAGGGGAATTATTAGATTAAAGCAGCCAACGAACTCCGAAACCAGCCCTCGCACCTGATTGATATTATGGCAACTTGTATTGATGTGGCCAATCTCGATTATCCAAAACAATACAACGGCCACGAAATACAGCCATACGAAGGCAAAAGCCTGGCTCCGGCATTTGAGAATAAACCTGTTGAACGCGATTATATCATTTGGGAACACGAAGGAAACCGTGCCATAAGAGCCGGTAACTGGAAACTGGTTTCAAAGGTCAGGAAACTCAAAAAATTTACTCCCGAAGATGAAAATGCCTGGGAACTTTACGACATGGAAAACGACCGTTCGGAAACGGTAGA
>JBKDZK010000516.1:0-5819 GCA_047971205.1 Draconibacterium sp. | reverse complement strand
TCTTCCCATTCCGAACAGAGAAGTTAAGCCCGCCAGCGCCGATGGTACTGCGTAACAGTGGGAGAGTAGGTCGCTGCCAACTTTACAAAACCTGGTTCCTAAATAGGAGCCGGGTTTTTTTTATGCAATAAACTTATCCAATTACCGTTTTGGCATTATCAAAAGCTATTCTTGAATGAAGAAATTCTTAACCAAACTAATCGACTCAAACTGGTTTTTTGTATCACTCATTGCTTTTGTTGTAGCATTGCCTTTATCGCAGGCATTGGTTTCTGTTTCTAGCGGAGTAATGCTTTTGGTTGCCTTTCTCGAAGATTCTTTCCATAATAAAATAAATCGTTTAAGCGAACGGAAAGTTCTTTTACTAATCCCACTGATCTTTGTAATGTACTTGGTAAGTACGTTTGTAACAAGAGATACTTCATTTTATGATGTTCAAAAAACGCTGTTTTATTTGGTGATACCTCTTGCTTTTGCGTTGGAAAAGGAGTTAAGTTCAAAGCAGGTTCGATATGTTTTTTATGCTTTTGCCTGTTCTGTTCTACTCGCTATCATAATTGCTTTGATTCAGTGGCCATTCATGAAAAATACCGGAGGCTTTGCCATCCATAAAATCAGCCTGATTTCGCATATACGTTTTAGCTTTCAATTAATATTGCTTGTCTGGTTTTTCGTATTTCTATTACTAAAGAACTTCAGCAATATACGCTTCAACAAAAAGGTTTTAATCGGTTCCCTCGTTGCTGTTCTTCTTGGATATTTGTTATTACAGCAATCGTTAACCGGAATATTGGCCTTAAGTGCCAGCATCATTTATTTTATATTTTACCTTTTAATTCATGTAAATAAGAAATGGCGGTTGGCAGGCACGGTCGTTTTAGTTCTTGCAGTGTTATTCCCGGTTTTGTACGTAGTAAATGCTGTTAATACTTTTTATGACATCGATCAAATTGACATCGACAACCTTGATCGCGTAACAGCACAGGGAAACTCTTACAAGCACTATCCAGCGGATCCGATGGTTGAGAATGGTCATTATGTGAATCTTTATCTTTGCCCTTCTGAGATGCGGGAAGAATGGAACAAAATCTCAGATATAAAGTATGATTCCCTTGGAGCAAATGGGTACAGCATATCATCTACTTTAATCCGTTACCTTACTTCCAAAAATTTGCGGAAAGATGCTGAAGGAGTAAAGGCTTTGACCGAACAAGATGTAAGAAATGTGGAATCGGGCATGGCCAATTATATTTTTGAAAAACGTTTTACTCTTTATCCGAGGATTTATCAGACAATCTGGGAATACTACGTTTTTTCTCAAACCGGAAATTCCAATCATCAGTCTTTTTCCCAACGAATAGAATTTGCCAGGGCCGCCATCACCATCATAAAAAAGAATTTGTTTTTTGGCGTAGGCACCGGAAATTGGAAACAGGAGTTTGCCAACGCTTTTAAGGAGAACAATTCAAAGTTGAATGAAAGTTTGTATGCTTCGGCTCATAACCAGTACCTGAATTACATGGTGAAATTTGGAGTGCTTGGTTTTATTTTCATCATGTTTGCGCTGATTTATCCCATCGTAAAAACAAGGAGTTATCGTGATCCGTATTTTATGATTTTCCTGGTTTTTATGTTTGTCGCGAATTTTGCCGATTCTAACCTGGAAGCTCACATGGGCAGTTCATTTTTCTTTTTTTTCTATTCCCTGTTTATTTTAGTACCAAAGGATTATCTTTTGCTGGACTTTTCTGCCAATCCAAAACCTGTATAGAAGAAATCGATCAACTTATCCGAACCTTTTGTATTTCCTGATGTTCTTTAAACAAATAGAACAAAAAAAGAACTATGGAAAGAAGAAAATTTATTATCACAGCAGGAGTTGCTGCTGTTGCTGCTCCAATGTTGGGAACTTTCGCATCGTGTGCTTCAGAAACAAAGGCATTTGAAGGACATACTTTTCCGGAGCTGGGTTACGGATACGACGCGCTGGAACCTTACATTGACGCGCAAACCATGGAGCTTCACTATTCGAAACATCACAAAGGATATTATACCAAGTTTATGGCTGCGGCCGAAGGAACTGAATTGCTGAATACCCCAATGGAACAAATTTTTGCTGAAATAAGCAAGCAGCCCGAAGGGATCAGAAACAACGGTGGGGGATATTACAATCACACACTTTTTTGGGAGAACATGACTCCGTCGCAGGGCGAAATACCGGCTGAATTGAAAAAAGCCATCGAAAAAGACTTTGGCTCAGTTGAGACATTTAAGGAGCAATTCGGAAAAGCCGCCAAAACCCGCTTTGGTAGTGGTTGGGCCTGGTTGTCGGCCGATAAATCAGGAAAGTTAGTGGTTTCATCCACTGCAAACCAGGATAACCCGTTAATGGATGTTGTTGAAGTTAAAGGAACTCCATTGTTGGGACTCGATGTTTGGGAACATGCTTATTACCTGCATTACCAAAACAAAAGAGCAGATTACGTCGACAATTTCTGGAATGTTGTAAACTGGGAAGTTGTAAACGACCGGCTGACAAACGCATTAGCATAAACAGTTTTTGGCACTGTGGCTAAGGCTCATTATTTTTGACAAAATTTAAAAATAATGAGCTTTAATTTTTGCTTCATAGGTGCCGGAAATCTGGCTACTCATTTGGCTACTGCGCTGAATGAAAAAGCCGGCAAGGTAACCCAGGTTTACAGCCAGACTGAAGATTCAGCCAGGTTGCTGGCCCAAAAACTGAACGCCTCTTGTACCACGTCAACCAAAGGAATTACCAGTAAAGCGGATGTTTATTTTGTCGCTTTAAAAGATTCTGCCGTTTCTGAAGTATTGTCAGAGATTGATTTTCAAAATAAACTGGTAGTGCATTGTTCTGGGAGTCTACCGATGTCTGTGCTAAAAGATTTTTCCTCCAGTTACGGAGTGCTTTACCCGCTGCAAACCTTTTCGAAAACACGAATGGTAGATTTTGCAGATATTCCTGTTTTTGTGGAAGCAAATAATCCCAACAACGAAGAGTTTTTACATTCTCTGGCACGCAAAATATCAGGGGAAGTGACAACACTGGATTCTGCACAAAGGAAAAGCCTGCATATTGCTGCTGTTTTTGTCTGCAATTTTGTAAATCATTTTTATGCACTTGCCGCCGATTTTCTGGAATCGCAGGATATTCCGTTCGATGTGCTTCATCCTTTGATTTTGGAGACGGCCAGAAAAGCACAGGAAATGAATCCAAAAGAAGCGCAGACCGGACCTGCCGTTCGTTTCGACGAAAACATCATAAACAATCATTTACAGGTTTTAGAAAAATATCCGGAAAAACAGGCGTTGTATAATTTGATTTCTAGGAGTATTTTTGAACATCATCAAAAGAAATAAATATGGGCTTTTTTAAGGACGAGTTATTAAACGTAAAAGGATTTGTGTTTGATGTGGATGGAGTGTTATCAAAAGATACCTCGCCTTTAAGCGAAGACGGCGATCCGGTGCGCACAGCCAATGTAAAGGATGGATTTGCGATCCGGAGCGCGGTAAAAGCCGGTTATCCGGTGGCCATTATTACCGGTGGTTTTATCGAGCGTGTCAGGCTGCGCTACGAAAAACTGGGGGTTGAGCATTATTACGACAAGGTGCGTGATAAAGTGGACGCACTCAATGATTTTCTGGCAAAAACAAACCTGACAGCCGCCGAAGTTATGTTTATGGGCGACGATCTGGTGGACTACCGGGTGATGAACGAAGTGGGACTTGCCGTTTGTCCGAAAGATGCCGTTCAGGAAATAAAGAAAATTTCCCAATACATTTCTGATAAAGAAGGCGGCGAAGGTTGTGTGCGCGATGTGATCGAACAAACCATGAAAGCCCAGGGAAAGTGGTTTACTCCTGAAATGTTGAACTCCCGTGCTTTCTGATATGAAGTGGTTTCCGAAATACAATTTTATTCTTGCCTCCCAATCGCCCAGGCGCCAACAGTTGTTACAGTCGCTCGGAATCGAATTTACCGTGCGAACAAAGGAAGTGGAGGAAGTGTGGCCGGATGATCTGGAAACAGAGAAAATACCGGTGTATCTTGCCGAATTAAAGGCCCAGGTTTTTAAAGATGATCTAAAAGATAACGAGTTGCTGATTACTGCCGACACCGTGGTTTGCCTGGGAAAAGAAGTATTGGGCAAGCCGGAGAATTTTGATCACGCCTGTGAAATGCTGCAACGACTAAGTGGGAGAAAGCACCAGGTAATAACCGGTGTTTGTCTGACATCAGCTCATAAACAGGAATCTTTCTACTCAGTAACAAACGTTGAATTCAAAACACTTACCCGTGAAGAAATAGAACATTATGTTACAAATTTCAAACCTTACGACAAAGCCGGTGCTTATGGCATCCAGGAATGGATAGGTTCCATTGGCATTACACACATCGAAGGATCTTTTTACAATGTGATGGGGCTCCCCATTCAAAAATTATACGAATACATTCAAAGTGTTTAATTCCTTCTTCGAAAAGGTTTCATTATTCAGGCTGTTATTAAACAGAGCGTTAAAAAAAATTATAGTTAACATATTTCGTCGATAATTCGTAAATTGAACAGAAACAGAACTAAAATCAATGTTATGAATCGTCCGATTAAATTAATTTCATTGTTTTTTTTCTCGTTCTTTCTGATCGGAGGTTGTTCATTACAGAAGAATGAAAAAGTAAAAGTTGGATTCTTAATTCACGCCTTAGATCAGGAGAGGTGGAAAAATGACCGTGATTTTCTGGTTCAAAAAGTAGAGGAACTGGGAGGAACGGTGATCGTAAAAGTTGCCGATAACAATTCTGATAAGCAACTGGCGCAGGCAAAAGAGGTGCTTGCCAATGGTGTTAATGTTTTGGTGGTTGTTCCTGTTGATCAGTTTGCAGCCGCGGCAATAGTAGAAGAAGCCCATGCACGCAATGTTAAAGTTATTTCTTACGACCGTCTGATTAAGAATTGCAAGCTCGACTATTATGTGTCGACAGATAATATTGAGATTGGTTCTTTGCAGGCAACTTATCTTACCAGTATTAAACCTACGGGAAATTACGCTTTGATTGGCGGTGCAATGGGGGACAATAACAGTCAGCTTTTGTACCTCGGCCAGCGAAATGTGTTGCAGCCCCTGGTTGAGAAAGGAGACATTAATATTATTTACAACGAGTTTACGGATCATTGGGGAGAAGAAGAGGGGTATGAAAATACGAAGAAGATACTGGCTCTTCCGCAAAAAGTGGATGCCATTATTGCTGCCAATGATGGTATTGCGATGGGGGTGATTAAAGCAATGCAGGAGGCCAACCGAAACGATGTTTTATTGGCCGGGATGGATGCGAACTTACCCAATCTTCAGGAAATTGTAGCCGGGCACCAAACCTGTACGGTGTACAAACCTTATGAGAAGATGGCCGCTGCAACCGCCGAACTTGCTTCGCAGCTTGTGGAAAACGGCGGATTTGAAAATACCTTTCAAACCGTAAGCAATGGAGAAAAGCTGGTACCAACGGTTTTCTTTAACGGGATGATCGTTAACAAGGAGAACCTGAAACTCACTGTAATTTCTGAAGGGTATCAGAAAGAAGAGGAGGTTTATAAATAGGATTATAACAGGTAGGTTTTAGGGGGATTTCATATTGAGGTCCCCTTTTTTATTTATTGAAATTTACTTCGTGCCCGAAATGATCATCATTACTAAAAGGTCGGTAAATACCATATTATTTGAACTTGTTGTCTGTTTAAATTCTTTATGGAAAGTGTTTTAGCAAAAAAAAGACTTATCATTTATTATTTGAAAAT
>JBKDZK010000515.1:0-8640 GCA_047971205.1 Draconibacterium sp. | reverse complement strand
CAAAATTTCGATCACCTTCAACCGGAAACTCGGTGCCGGATTTTTTGGCGGCGAAGGATTTATTCTTCAGCAACTGGAAGGCGATGGCAGAGCGTTTATTCACGCCGGAGGAACGGTTATCGAACGGCAACTAAACAACGAAACATTGCGTGTTGACACCGGTTGTATTGTCGGATTTGAAACATCGATTGACTACAGCATTGAACAAGCCGGAGGATTGCGCTCGATGGTGTTTGGCGGCGAAGGAATTTTCCTGGCCACATTGCGGGGCTCCGGAAAAGTATGGCTGCAAAGTATGCCTATCCGGAAACTGATTGCCGAACTTTCGCCCGCAGGAGGCAATGAACGAAAAGAAGGTCGATCAGGGTTACTGAATCAGATTTTAGAAGGATAAGCTTTAGTTAGCAGTCGCAGTTGGCAGTGCAAGAGAGTCTAAAAAATAAAAAATGGCGGGAAGTGATTTTTACTTCCCGCCATTTTTTATCGCACAAAACGAATTTTTGGCAAATAGCGGGCTTCATACCCCTGGTTGATACGAAACGTGTTGCTTACAACCAATACGAAATTATACAAATACAAACCGCCAATGGCTACTATTTTGTAAACCGGATTTCCGAGTATTGACAGAGAAACGTCGCCTGACTGGTGAAGCCGGTAATAAGTACTCCCAATAAGCCAAATGTAGGTTAGTAAAAGTACGATGGTCCATGTGATCTGAAAGTTAAGCACATTTTCGGCCAGTAGTTCCTGTGATAATCCTTTTCGTGTTCTTAATTCACGAATGTTTTTGGCCAGATTTTGCTTGCTCATTTTTTTGATTTTGAATTCTGCAGCAAATGTATTTTGTGCAGCTTTGCCTGGTAACGTCAAGCCTGCATCATTTCTGCGTCATATGTGTCAGAAGATAAAAACAAGTAAAATATACTCCCTTTTAATCGTTCCGAAAACCGCGACAGTTTACTGATCTCTGAACACTTTCTCAAACAACTCCCGGTAAACTGATTCCTTTGATTTTCCGGTACAGATCGAGCGCAAACACATCGGTCATCCCGGCAACAAAATCCACTACCGACTGTATTTTTGAATAAGTTGATTCATCAGCGGGTTTGTATTGACCGGGCAACAGCGAAAGGATTTTTTTACTGTATTTTTCTTCCGGGGTCATAATCGCCTCCACAAATTCATCCAGCAACGTACCTATAATTTTGTAACCTGCAATCTCGATCTCCACCACCGTACGATGGTTGTACACTTCGGCTACCGATATCTTTTGCACGCGTTTAATCGCCTCGTGCTGGACTGCCGGCAAACGATCGATCAGGCTTTTCTTAAAAGTGCCCGCCAGTATTTCACTTTCGTTTTCCTCAAAAATGCGGATACACTCGTAAATCAACTTCCCGATCACGCCGGCACGCAGGTAGCTGATTTGCTCGTTGCGGTCGGTTACTTTCAACAGTGTATTTTCAATCCGGTCGAGTTGCGATTTTTCGGCTTCCGGATCATAAAACCCCAGAAACAAGCCTGTTATTGTATCGTAATTCAGGATTCCCAGCTTAAAAGCATCTTCCAAATCCATGATCTGATAGCAAATATCATCCGCTGCCTCTACCAAATACACCAACGGATGACGGCAAAAACTTCCGTCTTCGTTCCGGTGTATGGAAAGCGTTTCCGCAATCTTCAGGTAGTTTTCCTTATCCGACTGGAAAAAGCCAAACTTTGATTTAGTGGTTGCCGTTGATTCAAAGGGATATTTAACAATGCTGGCAAGTGTAGAATACGTTAAGGCAAAACCACCGTCGCGCTTCCCGTTAAACTGATGAGTCAGCGTACGAAAAGCGTTGGCATTCCCGTCAAAATGCGTAAAATCTTTCCACTGTCCTTCGGTTAAACCAAACTTTTTCTTTTTGAATTTCTTCCCGTTTCCTTTCAGAAAAAAATTGGAAATAGCTGCCTCACCGGAATGCCCAAACGGCGGATTTCCCAGATCGTGCGCCAGGCAGGCAGTGGAAACAATACTGCCGATTTCATGAATTAAATGATTTTCCGGATATTTTTTTGACAAACGTTCTGCAAGAATGCTTCCAAGCGAGCGCCCCACACTGGCCACTTCCAGGCTGTGTGTCAACCGGTTGTGCACAAACACATGCTCAGGAAGCGGAAATACCTGGGTTTTGTTTTGCATCCTCCGGAAAGGCGACGAAAAAATAATGCGGTCGTAATCGCGCTGAAACTGTGTCCGGTCTTCGTGAGCCGCCAGCGGCTGATGTTCCTCCATTCCCAGTCGTTTGGCAGAAAGCAGTTGGTTCCAATCCATTGTAATCGTTTAAGTCACGAAAATAATGAAATTCCCCGATGAAGACAGAAAAATCAGAAGTATCGGCTGCTCAGGAAGTGAAGCCATTCCCAATTACAGTTCGATACTAATGAGCTCCAGAATTTACCGTCCAATCTATTTTTCAATCTAATTGCTTTGTCTGATTTTGCACAACACTCCTGTACAAGCATTACTTCAGATTCCGCCTACAGGAAAATGCGTTAAGAAAGACAAGGAATAAGAATACTGTCAGTTGAATTTAGCAATACCAATCACCAAAAATAGTAATTGATCCGATTTCTGCCAGAAAAAATATACTCCACCTGTTTTTTTTGAACTAAGCCAAAAGTTCTCAGTAAAATCCAAACCTTAACGATCTGAAGGTACTGACTATTTAAACAGGTAAGGTATTTCTGTTATTACTGATTTTTGGCTTATCAGCCGGATTTTACTATTTGTCATAACACAAATAGTAAACACAAAAGTCTAGGCTGCGCCCGCTTCGCACGAAAAAACTACATGCTGCCGGCTAAGATTTCGGAACTCCCCCGAATCCTCGGGGTCAAACAGCCGAAATCTTTTAACGCCGTCTTCATTTGTTTTTCGGCTCACCAGACGAGGCCAACGTATTCGGACCTCTACGGCTTTTTATAGGGACTGCTTCGCCTTTCCCACGTAAAAGATGAAGGTCCCAACGAGAAGAACAGGTAAAATATTTATTGGCAACTTTGTTGATTTCACCCCTAGCGTTAATCTGGTTGAAGCAAAGCAGGTTTAATCGCGCCAGAAAGTACGGGTAAAAATGATAATCACACTGTAGATTTCCAGGCGCCCGATCAACATCAGAAAAGTAAGAAAATACTTGACACCGGCCGGTAAATGCAGGAAATTACTTACCGGGCCCACTGTTCCGAATCCAGGCCCGATGCCCGCCATGCTGGTCGCAACCGCTCCAAACGAAGTTGCCAGATCTTCGGTCCACAAAAGCATCACCATGGTGCCCACCAATACAACAAAATAATACACAAAAATAAAGGTCATGATCTGTGTCACATACTCGTCCCTTACCCGTTGCCCATTGCAATGAAGGAGCCTTACCTTGTTGGGCGACAATATTTCGCTGAAAGTAAGTTTCATTTTTTTCAACGCAATTACATGACGGATCACCTTCACTCCACCGCCGGTCGACCCCGCCGAAGCACCAATCAACATCAGCATTCCGATCAGCAGTATTGCCTGAACCGGCCACTGAAGATAGTCGGCCGTTGCAAACCCCGTTGCGGTAATGATTGAAACAACCTGGAAAAAAGCACTTCGGAAGGCACTTTCCAGTCCGTATTCCTGGTGAATAAAATAAAGTACCAGCGTAATAACTCCCCCAACAAACAGAATCACTAAAAGATAGGCTCTTAATTCCTCGTTGTGAAAAACGGATTTAAAACGCCGACGAAGCATCAGAAAGTGCACCGTAAAATTTATTCCCGATAACAACATAAAAAACGTTATCACATACTGAATGTAGGGCGAATATCCGGCAATACTGTCGTTCTTGGTAGAAAACCCACCGGTGGCAACCGTGGCAAAGGAATGACAAACACTGTCGAACAAAGGCATTCCGCCAATACTCAGGAAAATTATCTCGGCAACGGTAAGCCCCATGTAAATCAGCCATAAATTCCGGGCTACTTTGCGTATGCGGGTCGATATTTTTTCGTTGTCGACATTCGAGGCCTCGGAATAAAAAAGATAGATCCCGTGTATTTTCAGAAAAGGCATAATCGCCACCACCAAAACAATGATTCCCATACCGCCGATCCAGTGGGTTTCGGAACGCCAGAATAAAATACTTTTTGGAAGCGCCTCAATATCGGCCAATATGGAAGACCCGGTGGTTGTAAATCCGGAAAAAGATTCAAAAAATGCGTTGGTAAACGATGGTATACTGTTGGTAAGCTGGTACGGGATGGTGCCCACCAAACCCATTATTACCCAAGCCATACAAACAATTACAAAGCTTTCGCGAATGGATGGTTCGTGGTATCGTTCCCGGCGGGTCAGCACATTCAGCGCTACTCCGGAAACAAAGGTTAACGCAAACGACAACAACATTTTAAATGCGATCTCCTCTTTGTAATAAAACGAAACGCCCACTGCCATCAGCATAAAAAGGCTTTCGAATACCATTACAATGGAGATAAAATGGAGAAGAAGCGCACTATTAATCTTCGATCTCTTCATATTTAGATCTGCGAAACGGTGTTGCAGTTTAGCCTGCCATGAAGACATGCCTCTGTACTACAACATAAATTTAAAGAATTGGATTGAATTATTAACTCCCGGTCTGTTTAATGAAAGATTACAGGGGGCGGAAGATTGGTATAAAAAAGGGCATTGATTTGCAGGACGCCAACATCTTCCCAATGTCTTGATTCCGCAGAAACGACAGACTCTTCATACCTTTTGAGCTCACAATCAAATGAGAACAAAACCGCTTCTTCGTTTTCTTCTACCTCCTCCAGAAAGGCCGGTTCGTCGGCACAAAAAGAAAAATCTTCCCGGTCGTACAGAAGCGACGAAGTGTGCGCTTCAACCATACTCACCGAATGGGCTAAACCCAATAAAATTCCGTTGATTGGAAAGAGTAAAATAAAAACGATGATCAATCGGCTCAAAGCTTTCTTCCTTAAAATTCGGAACAAATGTAACATCCACCGCCTCAAGTTCCCCTTATAAAAAGAAGAAAGAGCCTAATATTGACTATTATTTAATTCTGTTAAAAAGAAAACAAAAACGATCTATACCACTAAACAACAAACGATTACAACTCAAAGCGTATAAGTAGAGTATTTTCTGATTTCGCAGGCCAGTTCTTTTGCTCGCTTTCCGGTAATTCCATTCAGTCGTTCCCAAAATTTTGGCCCGTGGTTTTTAATTTCGGTATGAACCAGCTCGTGCAGCAGAATATAATCAATTAAAGTGTCGGGCAATTTCATCATTTGCAGGTTCAGGCTAATGTTATTCGACGATGAACAACTGCCCCAGTTGCGGCGGTTATCGCGGATAGTGACCTTGTTATAGCTAAAACCGTGTTGCTGTGCCAACTCCGCCAACCTTCCGGGCAATAATTGTTTGGCTTCGAAACGATAAATCTCGGTCAGGCACTTTTCGGCAAAAGCCGTTGAGGCTTCCGAATCAAAATCAGCGAGCATAATCCGGATCAGTTTTCCCTTTCTGCTTACCCGGTTTTCATCAGCTTTCAGAAACTGAACCTGGTAAAGTTTGGTATTCATTTCTTCCTCCGGAATAATCCTTGTTTTTCGCGTTTCCATTTTCGCCTGTTGCTGCAAAATCCAGGCTTCATTCCGCATCACAAAATTCAGCACTTCTTTTTCTGAAACATAAAAAGGATACGAAACAAGTAGTGATTTATCGGGTTTAATACTTAGCTTTATGTTTTTAGAACGACGATTTTTTGAAAAAGTAACGTTCCCAATATGTTTTAATTGAACCACTTTGTTGGGCATCTGTTATGATAGTAAAATTCAAAACCAAAGATATCAAACATGGGCAATAAAAAGACCGAGGTTTTTGTAAACCTCACCAAAAATGACACTCTTGTTGCATTGGACGATAAAATACTGAAGGGCAGTTTGGTTTTCGACTCTCTGAATCCATTCCCGGGTTATTATCACGAGCTTCCTACCGATGCCAGTTCCATGTTCATTTACATGGTGTTGGGCAAGCAGTATCCGCTGGAAGAAATTCTTCGTGCAACGCAAAACATTGAAAAGCAGTACGACTGGAGTTTTGATGCCGGCAAAGCGTACATTACCATTGGCTCAACCAACCTGAACGCCATCAGGCTGCGGCATTTACCGGAACTTGATTTGGTGGAAAAAATACAGGAAGCTTATGTAAATCAGGGCATCACTTTCCTGATGGGGAAAAAGCATACCGGCAAACTGGAAGCACGTACCAAAATTGTAAAATTCCTGGTTCTTGAAGAACTGACACCAAGTATTTACATGAATGCCAACGACAACACCTTTGCTTACATTTATGTATCGCGCTACCTGGATGCAGAAGAATTCATTAAAGTTTCGATGGACGTAAAATACAACTGGGAAGGCCACGAATTTGATGCAGCAAACGCATCGGTTTATTCCAATGGCAAACTTTACGAAGCAGTGCGTATCCGTTCCGACAAAATGGACATTGAATACTTAAGTGCTATCCAAAAACTGTACGAGCAAAAAATGAAATAGTATTTTACACAGATAAAGGAAAGGTGGTTAAGTGAGCCACCTTTTTTATTTTCCGTAACTGCCCCAAATGCCCGAAAATTATTTCCCAATTTTAATACCTTTGTTGATGTTCAGCAGTTAAGTATTGATTGAAAACCTTATCCAACATCCCGATGGAAAACAAAACACGTTTTATTATTATTGCTTTGGTCGTTGTAATTCTGGCAGGGATCAGCGCCATCTTTCTGCTCCGGCCTGCTAACAATTCTTCTGCGGATCGTCCTTCATATCAAACAGAAATCATCGGCCGGGGTGACGTATTTTCATCGGTAAAAGCATTCGGCACCGTGGAGTCAGAAAAAGATTTACTCATTCTTTGTCCTGAAAGAAGCATTATAAAAAAGGTATATAAAACTCCCGGTAACAAAGTTGCCAAAGGCGATCTCATCCTTGAACTCGATGGAGAAAGCGTGCACGAAGACATTGCAAGAATGGCCGCTCAGCTTGAAATGCGTACAAATGCAGTGGAGAAAATCTGCCTGAACCTTGAAAGCACCCAGATAGATCTGAAACATAACGAAGAAGTCAAGAAGAACCGAATTGATAAGTTAAAAACCATGCTGGCCGACCAGGAAAATCTGCTGAAAGCCGGTACCATTTCTGAAAACCGCGTGGAAAGAACCCGGCAAGAGATCGACCTGGGGGAAAAAGACCTGCAGAAACTGATGGACAAAAACACGCTTCGCATTGCCCAAATGGAAGCCGATGTAAACGGACAACTTCTCCAACTTGAAACCCAAAAATCGAATTTGGCTGAAAAAAATGCATTACTCAGCAAACTTCGGATAACAGCGCCTGTGCCGGGGGTCATTCTTGAAGTGGGAGGCGAAAACGGCTCGCGGGTAGAAAGCGGGCGAATGTTGGTTCGCATGGCAGACCTCTCTTCGTTTAAGTTGGTTGGAATGATCGACTCGAAATACTCCTTCCTTATCAAAACCGGCAACAAAGTACTCGTTCATACCGACGGCGGCGACCTGAACGGGCAAATCGGAAAGATCATTCCGATTATGGATGAGCGTATCCAGTTCGATGTTCACATAAAAGAAAAAAGTGACCCCAAACTGATCCCGAACCAAAACCTTGCGCTCGACATTATTACCAGCGACCAGAAAAATGTGCTCCGCTTGAAAAAGCAGCCCGGCTTTGAAAACAATACCCGGCAAACGTTATATGTGGTGCAGGGAAACAAAGCTGTAAAAATCCAAGTAGTTTTCGGAACCGTAGGCAGCGACTGGTGCGAAATAGTTTCCGGGCTAAGTGAAGGTGACATTGTTTTAACCAATGGTCCCGATCCGCTTACCAGCCCCGAGGCCATTGATTTTGAATAAGCGTTTCTTATCCACTACTCCCTTTGGGAGAAAGCTTTCAATACAAATTCTTTCATTGGCAATTAAGCCTGCAATTTCAATTTCTGAAGATTTCATGCCCCTATTCTCATGAATTTGATTTAAATTGAGGAAGAAACATATGTTTATCACTCATTATTTCACTTTAAAAATCATTTCATGAAAAAATTAGTAGCTGAGTTTATCGGAACCATGTGGCTGGTAGTCGGTGGTTGCGGAAGTGCTGTTTTTGCCGCAGCTTATCCCGATCTGGGGATCGGTTTTGCCGGAGTAGCACTCGCATTCGGATTAACAGTATTAACTATGGTATATGCCATCGGGCATATCTCCGGGTGTCATCTGAATCCTGCAGTATCAATCGGACTGTGGGCAGGAGGCCGTTTCGACGGCAAAGACCTGGTACCTTATATTATCTCCCAGGTTTTGGGCGGAATTGTAGGGGCAGCTATTCTTTACATTATTATTACCGGCTCGGGAAAAGAAATCGGCAGCTTTGCAGCCAACGGTTTTGGCGAGCACTCTCCCGACGGATACAGCATGGTTTCGGGCCTAGTAAGTGAGATTGTAATGACCTTTATGTTTTTGATCGTTATTTTGGGAGCCACCCATTCAAAAGCACCCAAAGGTTTTGCCGGAATTGCCATCGGTCTGTCTCTAACACTGATTCACCTGA
>JBKDZK010000514.1:0-6296 GCA_047971205.1 Draconibacterium sp. | reverse complement strand
CATTCTTACCAACTCCAGTGGTTTTGACCCTGAAGTTTCTACACGCAGAACAACTGCGCTGACTCCGGGCGTTGATTACTCAGCTTATCCGAGAAGCAGACAACTTGTGTTTGGTTTAACTCTTAACTTTTAAAGTCTGATAACAATGAAAAACATTAAATATATAATTGGAATGGCACTGGCCTTATTTGTAATGGCCTGTAACGAAGATTACCTGGATGCGCCAACCCAGTCGTCTCTGGATGAGTCGGTGATTTTTTCTACACCCGACCTTGCCAAAGGAGCTGTCGACGGAATAAAGGTTTCGTTTGGGGAAACCAACTCATACCGTGGCCGCTTTTTGCCCTGGTATGGAATGAATACCGATATCGAATGGTACAATTCATCCGATAGTCCCGGTGCTAACGCCGATCTGGCGGTTTATAATGCAGCACCCAGCAATTCAAACATGAATTCAACAAACAATACATGGGCAAAATTGTACGAAGGTATCGAACGGGCAAATATTTGTATCCGCGGAATAAGAACCTACGGAAATCCGGAACCAGGAACTGAACTGGGATACCTTTTGGGAGAAGCATTAACGCTTCGGGCAGTGTATTATTCCGACCTGTTAAAAGCCTGGGGCGATGTAGTTCCCCGTTTCGAGCCTATTTCAACCGAAACACTTTACCTGGCCAAAACATCACGCGACTCAATCTATCTCCAGCTAATTGATGATTTGGAGGAAGCTGCAACCCTGGTTCCGTGGCCCAATGAAACCGCCACTACTTCGTCGGTAGAAAGGGTAAACAAAGCTTTTGTTAAAGGATTGCGCGCCAGGTTATGTATGGCTGCCGGAGGTTATTCCCAGTATCCTGATGGTATTCGCAAAAGCAACGATCCGGCCCTGGAGACCAATAAAATGTACACCGAGGCTTACAACGAATGCATGGATATCATCGAAAGCGGAACCTGTGAGCTGGAGCCTTCGTTTGAAACGGTTTTCAAAAATAACTGTAACGATGTTGTTGCGGCAGGTGGTGAAACTTTATGGGAAATACCGTTCTCTGATGGCCGCGGGCGTATGTTGTTCACATTTGCCATTCGTCATAACAGTGTCGATCAGTATACCGGACAGGCGAGAGGAGGTCAGGCAGGGCCAACGCCTACTGTATTTTACGATTATGATGTAAATGACTCACGCCGCGATGTAACGGTAACGCCTTACGAATGGGGAGCTGCCGATAAAGTTACGGGAGATGCAAAACAGGAAATTCTTGAACTGAAGAAATGGAGTTTTGGAAAATTCCGTTACGAATGGATGGACCGTTACGTAACCTCTTCCAACGACGACGGTGTAAATAAACTGTACATGCGTTATGCCGAGGTTATCTTAATGACGGCAGAAACAGCCAACGAATTGCAGGGACCATCCGCTGCCGCTCCATATCTTAAAATGATTCGCCAGCGTGCTTTTGACGCTTCGTTGTGGAACACAGAAGTTGACAACTATGTAGCTGCCTTAACTACAAAAGAAGCCATGTTCAACGCCATTGTTGATGAACATAAGTACGAATTTTGTGGAGAAATGCTCCGGAAGGAGGCATTGATTCGCTGGAATCTGCTAAAAACAAAACTCGACAAGGTAAAGTCGGATATGTACGATTTACGCAGTCGTAGTGGAGCTTATGCCGATGTACCCGAGAAAGTATATTACAAGTATGCTGATGATGATGAAACATTGGTTTTCTACGGTCTAAACCGGGGAGAAGATCAGGATATGTCGGGAGACTATGAGTACAATACAACGTGGGTAGCACCCGATGAATTGACCGATGAAAAGATCGAGTCGATTTATACTCGCGACCCTGATAAATGGCAGTTCTGGCCGATCTGGCAGGTTTTCCTTGATGCCAGTAACGGGAAATTGGTAAATGATTATGGCTATTAAAATCCGAACAAGATGAAAAAAATAATAACAAATACTTTAATGTTACTGGGCCTGTTCTCGTTTCTGTTTACAGCATGTGAGGACGATATTGACCCGGTTATTGAGAATTTTCAGTTCGACAGAGTTTTCTCTCCCGTTAACCTGGAAGCCAGGATCCGGAACATGACTACCGTCGAATTATCCTGGGATATTAAAGCTGATGCCGGTCACTACGTGATTGAATTCAGTGAAGATAGTCTGGCGTTTGCAACCATTGTAAAAACCGTTGAGGTGGCGCCGGAAGATGTGCCGTTCAGACAGCTTCTGGAAGGTGAAACTACGTATTCTGCAAGAGTGAAGGGAGTAAGTACCAGCGGAGTTGCCGACTCAAAATGGTCTGCAATAGTTTTCAGAACCGATGCAGAACAAATTTTTACTTCTGCCTATGAAGCAACAAAAACATCGGTTACAGTCCACTGGCCTGCAGGTGAAACGGCAACTGATATTATCGTTCTGCCGTTGAATGTCACCCGTGCGGTAACCAGCGGGGAAGTTGCAGCGGGAAGTGCTACGATTACAGGTTTGACCGCCGACCAGACGTACACCGTAATTTTAAAAAATGGTTCAAAAACCCGCGGTACACTTTCAGTAACAACACTTCCGGCAGGTATTAAAGTTACTCCGGAGGACGATTTTGCTGCTTTGGTTGCAGCTGCAGTTGATGATGATGTATTTATTCTGGAGCCGGGAACTTACACCGTTGCTGAGTTGATTATTCCAAAATCGATCTCCATTAAAGCTGCCAGCCAGGAAAAACCGGTGATTATGAGTACCATTATCCGTCCGGATGCAGGTATTTCGCTGGAGATGAGTAATCTGATCCTCGATGGAACTGGTTCTGACGGAAACCAGACACTGGTGTTCCCTAAAGGAAATTTTGGCACCATCAAAATTGATGCTTGTGAAATCAAAAACTATACAAAAGGTGTGTTCTATGTTTCAAAAGCAACGTTGATGGAATCGGTGGAAATTACCAACACCATTTACAGTTCCATCGAATGTAACGGTGGCGATTTCATCGATTTCCGTGCCGGCGTAGCCAAAACGTTCACTTTCAGAAACAATACAGTGTACAACAGTGCTGCCGCGCGCGATTGTTTCCGTATGGACTCGGGAGGTTCTACCAATTTCCCTGATGTTCATAGTATTATTACAATCGAAAATAACACATTCTACAATGTTACGAACAACTCCGGTAAACGTATTCTGTACATTCGTTTGGCCGATCATGAAATTCATTTCAACAAAAATATCCTGGATGAAACACAGGGTTATTACACCAACCAGGCATCCACAACAATTGTGGAAATGAAAGATAACAACTATTGGAATGCACCGAATTTTACCGGCAGTACACAAAGTAATGCGTACAACGATTCGGGATCATACTTTACGCTCGATCCCGGATTTACGGATGCTGCCAATGCAAATTTCAAAATAAGTAATCAAACTTTACTTGATAACAGCGTGGGCGACTCAAGATGGTGGTAATTTCAATAACCGATTGTTTGAAAGGTAAATTAGTTAGGTTATAGTAAAAAAGGCAACTCCGGGATTCAAACTGGTTTTCGGATCCCGGAGTCTTGATTCTTAATTTGGTATGAAACCGATTCTTGGAATTCTTTTATTCTCTTTTCTTTGTTCTGTGTTGACAGCACAAGTTCCTGCATTCCCGGGTGCCGAAGGAGGTGGTAAGTTTACTACCGGAGGCAGAGGAGGAAAGGTACTTTTTGTTGACAATCTGAATGACAAGGGAAACGGGAGTTTTCGAAAGGCGATTGAAGCAGAAGGCCCACGCATCATTATATTTCGGGTGTCAGGGACCATTGAGCTTCAAAAAACAATTCATATCAAAAACGGTGATCTGACAATTGCCGGACAAACAGCTCCGGGCGATGGAATTTGCCTTAAAAATTATGGAATTCGTGTAGATGCCGATAATGTGATTATCCGTTACATTAGGGTCAGACCGGGTGATGAGATGAAGGAAGAAAACGATGCAATTACAGGTCTTCGTCATAAAAATATCATTATCGATCATTGCAGTTTTAGCTGGGCGATGGACGAAGTGGCTTCTTTTTACGACAACGAGAATTTCACTTTGCAATGGTGTATTATCAGCGAAAGTCTTTACCATTCGTATCATCACAAGGGCGATCATGGCTATGGCGGAATCTGGGGCGGACTGAACGCGACCTTTCACCATAATCTGCTGTCCGATCATACCAGCCGCAATCCACGGTTTTGTGGTTCGCGTTATACCCGCGATCCGGAAAAGGAAAAAACAGATTTCCGAAATAATGTGATCTATAATTGGGGGTACAACACGGCTTACGGCGGCGAAGAAGGTTACTACAACATGGAAGCCAACTACTATAAACCGGGTCCGGCATCAAGCAAAGACGACCGAAACAGGATATTGAACCTCACCCAAGTTTATTTTGACAAAAATGTAAGGCCTGATACAATGCATGCGGGTTGGTTTTATATCACCAATAATGTGATGGAAGGATATCCTGAGGCGTCGGCCGATAACTGGAAATACGGTGTTCAGGGGAAAGGTGTGGATGAAGCAGTAAAACAACGTTCGATGCTTTCAGAACCTCTGAAACTGGCTCCGGTAATGACTTACGATGCAGAAACCGCCTACAGGCAGGTACTGGCTTCGGCAGGAGCAAGTTTAAAACGCGATACCGTGGATAAAAGAGTGGTGAAGGAAGTAAAAAGCGGTAAAGAGCAATACGGAACCAGTTACAAAGGTGGTGGAAACGGAGTAATCGACTCGCAAAACGAAGTGGGAGGTTGGCCCGAACTTAAATCGAAACCGGCTCCGCAGGATTCGGATAATGATGGGATGCCCGATAAGTGGGAGAAAAAACACGGGCTTAATACCGAAGTGGCTGACAACAATCTCTTTACACTTGATCAGAATTATACCAACCTCGAAATGTACATCAATTCGTTGGTACAACCCAATAAACAAAACTGAACATGAAATTTAAGCCACAACTGTTATATGGAATTTTGCTGACGAGTGTCTTCTTACCTGGAATTCACTCGCACGCTCAGGAAATATCCAAAGTTTGGGTGGCCGATAATGGAAACGAAATATATTTTCGGGTGAAAGTCGAAAAAGGAGCTGTTTGCAGTTTCAGTTATAGCGTGGACGGCAAGAAATTTAAAAATGCAGGCCCTTCTTTTAATGCGGTGCCCGGTCGCTGGATTGGCGCGAAAATCGGATACTTTGCTTTGCGCGAAGGAATTACCAACGATGCAGGAACAGTTGATATTGATTGGTTCAGAATTGAGAAATAGTATGGGAAGAATTGCATGGATAGTATTTTTTGTCATGATCCCGGGCAGTTGGCTGTTTGCGTACGATTTTGTGGTCGCAAAAGACGGAAGTGGCGACTTTTCAACTGTTCAGGATGCGATCAATGCTGTTCCTGATTTCCGAAAAAACCGGACGACTGTCTTCATCAAAAAAGGAGTTTACAAAGAAAAACTCATTCTCTCAGCCAGCAAAACAAACGTTTCGTTTATCGGCGAGGATTTGACCGGAACGGTTTTAACTTACGATGATTTCGCTTCCAAAAAGAACCGTTTTGGAGAGGAAATGGGAACCACCGGATCAACTTCTTTTTACATTTTCGGAGAAGGTTTTACGGCAGAAAATATTACGTTCGAAAACTCGGCCGGCCCGGTTGGACAGGCTGTTGCTGTACGGATCGATGGAGATAAAGTAGCTTTTCGAAATTGTCGTTTCCTGGGAAATCAGGATACTTTATACCCACACGGAGACCGCAGCCATCAGTACTATAAAAACTGTTACATCGAGGGCACCGTGGATTTTATCTTTGGATGGTCAACGGCTGTTTTTGAAGAATGTACGATCTTTTGCAAAGATCATGGTTACATAACCGCCCCCTCAACATTCGAAGAAACACCCTTTGGTTTTGTTTTCCTGAACTGCGATATCACCGGAAGTGCGCCACAGGCTTCGTTTTACCTCGGGCGTCCGTGGCGACCGTACGGAAAATCGGTATTTGTCAACTGCTGGTTGGGAAATCAAATAAAACCTGAAGGCTGGCACAACTGGGGAGACCCGGAAAAAGAAAAGACCGCGTTTTTTGCTGAGTACAACAACTCTGGCCCCGGTTCAAATACCGAAGGACGGGTTTCGTGGGCGCATCAGCTAAATGAGGTGGAAGCAGGTAAGTACAGTGTGTTGAATATTTTGGGAGAATGGGCGACTAATCCCGGACTATTCACTGATAATTGAAAAATTTTGAAAGATGATACATAAACAAATCACAAAACTACT
>JBKDZK010000513.1:0-6884 GCA_047971205.1 Draconibacterium sp. | reverse complement strand
AAACGCATCCAGCGACTTGGTTTTCCGTGGGCCACACTCGATCCTTTCCTGTTTTGTGTCCACCACCTCGATCATTACCCCAAAGCCAACAACGAAATGGGGCCCGCCGCCTCGTTACAGGGCCGCAACATCGGTAACGACTTTGTAATAAAAGACGGCTGGCGCATGTACCACGGCGATAAAGTTCCGGGATTTCCGGCACACCCGCACCGTGGATTTGAAACAGTAACTTTTGTTTTGCAGGGAATGGTGGATCATGCCGACTCGGCAGGCGGTGCCGGCAGATATGGCAACCGCGATGTGCAATGGATGACTGCCGGCAGCGGGTTGCAACATTCCGAAATGTTTCCTTTGCTGGATGAAGAAAACAAAAACACCACCGAGCTTTTTCAGATTTGGCTCAATCTTCCGGCTTCAAAGAAGTTTGTAACACCCGCTTATAAAATGCTTTGGAGTGAAGAGATTCCGGCCCCGGTGTTTGAAGACGCCAACCTCAGGAAAACCACCGTTGACGTGGTGGCAGGTGCTATTGCCGATGTTCAGGCTGCGGAACCGGCACCCGATTCTTGGGCATCCGACAAAGAACACGAAGTAGCTATCTGGCAGCTGAACATGGAAGAAAACGCTTCCTGGGAGATTCCGCTTGCAAGCCCCGAAGTAAACCGGATGTTGTATTTTTTTGAAGGCGATTCGATAACACTCGAAGGTCAAACAATTGAACCGGGACATGCGTTTGAGCTGGATGCTTCGCAACAGGTGACCATCGAAAACGGAACAAAGAGAAGTCGTCTCCTCATTCTTCAGGGAAAACCGATTGGCGAACGAGTGGTTCAGTACGGCCCCTTCGTAATGAACACGGAAGCTGAAATTCAGCAGGCCTTTAACGATTATCGAAAAACAGAATACGGCGGCTGGCCATGGCCCCGCACCGACCAGGTTTTTGAAAAAACGAAAGGCCGCTTTGCTCACTTTTCTGACGGAACAGAGCTTACTAAAGCGTAAGTCAGAAGTACTTTTTTACTTTTTCAATAAATTCAGTCAAATCGTTTTTACAGCAAAGTCTCCGGAGTAAAATAAATTTACCTTCGCAGTTATCAAGAAATGAATGCATTGAAGTCAAAACAAGCAAATACCTTTACCAACCAATAAGTTCAAAAATGAAGTTTTTCGTTCCATATCTGCTGATTCTATTCTTTGCCGGCATAGTCCTGAACGGCACAGCACAAACTAAAAAAGACAGAAAGCAACAGGCCAAACACCTGAGTGCGTTTGAGCAGGAAACACTCACCGACGACCATTTACCGGTACTGATGCCGTACAACCGGTGGATCGATCCGGCAGGCGAACAGCTTTATTTTGGCGATTCCAACCTGGAAAACCACGCGCTTGATTGTGCCGCATCTCCCGACGGCAAGTGGGTAGCAGTGGAAGGACGGTATTCCGTTGTGATCATTTCAACCGAAAAAAACAAAATCGTTGAACGGGTAACGTTAAAAGACTTAGCTGGTGAAAGTGTGATGAATACTTTTTCGGGAATCAGCTGGCTCGGCGACGAACTTTTCGTTAGCGCTTCCGGACGAGGAAAGTCGTATGTAATAAAAGCCCACTGGAACGGGCACAAGTTAAAGTTGGTTGATAAATACAGCTTTGATGCCGTGGCGCCTGCATCTTCGGCGCTTCCCAACGAACTGGCAGTGGAGGAGGAAAAGGGATCGACTGTGTTTTATGTGGCCTTAAACGGCAACAATCAACTGGTAAAGCAAAATGCGGAAAACGGTGCTATACTCTGGACTGCTGCAACCGGCGTTGCTCCTTACGGAGTGGTTAAATCAGCCGGAAAAATATATGTGACCAACTGGGGAGGTGCCATTCCCGATGAAAACGATAAAAATGTGGCAGGCGTTCCGTGGGGCTCGGCAAAAGTGGATCCGCACACGGGAGCTACCCGCGAAGGAACCGTCTCTGTTTTTAATCCCGAGACCGGTACCTTGATCAGCGAGATTATCGTAGGCCTCCATCCCAATGATATCATCACAAGCCCTGACGAACGTTTTGTATATGTGGCCAATGCCAACAGCGACGCGGTTTCGGTGATCGACACAAAAACCGACAAGGTAATCGAAACCATTCCGGTAAAACTGGGCGAAGAGAAGAATCCTTACTTTGGAGATTCACCCAACGGTTTGGGAATCACTTCGGATGGAAAAACACTTTACGTCGCCAACGGAATGGACAATGCACTGGCTGTGATTGAACTTGGCAAAGATGCGTCGTCTGCCTCCAAACCGGCAGAGAGTAAGATCGCCGGTTTTATCCCCACGGGAGCCTACCCGGGAGGTGTTTGTGTTTTGAACGACTCCCATTTGTACATACCCAACATTGAAGCTGAAGGCGCCCGCATTTCCAGTGTTTCGGAAGAGAGCGGACTTAAATCCTACAACAGCCACCGGATGATGGCTTCGGTTTCCGTTATTCCGGTTCCTGATAAATCGCAACTCGCTCAATACACCGAAAAAGTAAAAACCAACAACCAGTTTTTTAGGTTTGCCTTGTCGAAGAAACTTCCGCGGAAGAATATTGCCCCGGTGCCGGTCCCTGCCCGAATCGGCGAACCATCGGTATTCAAACACGTGGTATACATCATCAAGGAGAATCGAACTTACGACCAGATATTGGGCGACATGCAAGAAGGCGACGGAGAACCTTCACTTTGTAATTTTGGAGAAGAAGTAACACCGAATACACATAAAATCTGCCGCGTTTTTTTACTGCTCGATAATTTTCACGCAGCCGGAAAATGTTCGGCTGAAGGGCACCAGTGGACCGACATGGCCATTGTTACGGATTATGTGGAAAAGAACGTAAGGGCGTGGTTCCGCAGTTACCCGCATGTACAGACCGACGCACTGGTTTATGCCCCCACCGGGTTTATCTGGGACAATGCGCGCAATCACGGAAAAAGTGTACGAATCTATGGTGAGGCTTGTGTCCCGCAATTTGACAAAGATGCCAGCTGGACATCCATCTACAACGGTTTTAAAAACGGCGAAAAATTTGAATTTACCAACCACACTACGATTGCGCCGGTGGAAGGTATTTTATGTGAGAACTATCCGGGATATGACAGCCACAAAATACCGGATGTATTGCGTGCCGACGTTTTTATTGATGAATTAAACGAGTATGAAAAAATGGAAGGCGACCAATGGCCGGAACTGATGGTAGTGGCGCTTCCGAACGATCATACCGGCGGTACGCGCCCAGGATTGCCCACGCCACGTGCCATGGTAGCCGACAACGATCTGGCATTGGGCCAAATTATCGAGGCCATTTCGAAAAGCCGTTTCTGGGAAAATACCATCGTTTTTGTAACTGAAGACGATTCCCAGTCGGGATGGGACCATGTTTCTGCTTACCGCACCGTGGGATTGGTTGTTAGTCTGTACACCCGTTTAGGCGCTACCAACCACACCAACTACAACCAGGTTTCGATGATACGCACCATTGAGCAGATTTTGGGAATTCCGCCGATGAATATTCAGGATGCCACGGCTATGCCCATGTTTGATTGTTTCAGCACAACACCCGACAATCGCAATTTCGTGTCAGTCCCCAATAAAATTCAATTGGATGAAATGAATCCGGATCTGTCGAAACTCAGTGGAACAGCACTTCACTTTGCAAAAAAAAGTATGCACCCGCAGTTTGACCGCGTGGATGCCGGAAACGATGCCCTTTCTAACCGGATTATCTGGTCGGCCACTATGGGAGATAAACCTTATCCTGCAAAATACAGCGGAAAAGACGACGATGACGACGACGATTAATCAAGGGGTGTTCCACCTTCAAACCGGTGGTAATTAAAACGCATTTCTTCTTTTTTCCCCTTTTCTTCCAGTACCACGTATAAGTTGATTTCGTCGTGCGATACCTTTTCAAAAGTAAAACCATCGAAATACACTTTCCCCGGTTCTACTTTTACCAGTCTGAAATCCACGGTCTCATCTTTCTCTTCCCAGCCTTTCAAATCCCCACGAAAATGTTTGAGTCGCAGAATAAGTGTTTTATTTTCCTCCGACAAGGTACACAACTCATAAAATTGCACCTGGTTATCAACCACCAGCTTAAAGGCGCACATCATGGAACCTCCCAGTGGCGGCGTCCACACTTCTTCTACAATACCTCCAAATGCTTTCCCCTGCCAATGTCCCGCCACAAAATCGAGGCATTCGAGCGTCGCTTCCGGACTACCGACTTCGTCATTGTAGGTCAATGTGTTTTCAAACTTCTCCTGGGCAAACGTTGCACTGCCAAAAAGTGCCATCATTGAGATAACAAGTAAAACCTTCATAAAATATTGTCTTAAAATATTTGAAAATACTTAACTCACATCCAGTTTATCAATCTCAAACTTCCGCATATTTTTAAATGACTCGAAAACCCGCGCTGCTTTTTCCGGATCACTCATCAGTTGATTCAGAATTTTCGGAAACACCTGCCACGAAACGCCAAATTTGTCTTTTAACCAGCCACACATGCTTTCCTCCCCTCCTTCGGTCAACTTCTCCCAGTAATGATCGATTTCCGTTTGATCTTCGCACTCAACCACCAGCGAAACACCTTCAGTAAAACTATACTTATGTTCTCCCGGGCCATCCATCGCAACCAAATCGGCTTCGTTCAGGGTAAATTCAGAATACAGTACTTTACCTTCGTTATTATCTCCTGCCGGGTATTTTTCCATAACCGGGGTCGTAACTCCTTCAAAAATTCCGGAATAAAACTCTATGGCTTCGGCAGCTTTCCCAAAAAGTTCCCCCACAAAAAGCATCGACGGAACGATTCTTTGTTCTCCGTCTTTTCTTCCTGACAACGAGATTTGCCACGTCATTCCAAAACGATCCTTCAACCAGCCGTACCTTGCGCTCCACGGATAAGTATCGATAGGGATAAGAACACTCCCCTCTTTTACCAGTTCATTCCAAATCCTGTCTGTTTCTTCCACCGAATCGCAAGTGGCAAAAAGAGAAATCGCAGGCGTGATAGAAAACATAGGTCCGCCATTTAACGCCATGTGTTTCTTTCCGGCAAGTTCGAAAGTAACCGCTAAGGGGCTTTCGGAGATAATACGCGAGTTCTTAAACAAGGAACAGTAAATTGAAGATGCTTCCTGCGCCTGATCGTCAAACCAGAGACAAGGATAAACGGGTGTTGTCATAGTTCTGTTTTTGTACATCCGCTACAATAAAGCACGAATGTGAATTTATTTCAGCAATATATGGAAAAACAAAACAGCGTAAAAGAGGGGCTATAGCAATTGAAAGTCTGCTGATTAGTAAAATGTTTTATTGAAATAAGGCCCCGATTCAAAAGAATGGAGTATATTGAAAAAGCTCTATCAGAATGATAATCATAATTTTATATGAGATGAACGACAGAAGAACCTTTCTAAAATCGCTGGCAGGTCTCACGGCCGGCCTAAGTCTTGCTTCATCGTCTTTTGCAAAAGCTTATAATTCGGATCGTTTGGGTGAAGTTCTCCCCAAACGTAAACCTGGGAGAACCAACGAATATGTAACCATGCTTGGAACAGGCGGCTATCATGTTGGGTGAACCACGGAAGACCCTCTCATTCCGAATTACCTGAGCATTAAGGAAGCCATGCATTTTGTTTGGTCCTTGCCTGTAACGGTGCTGATTTCGGGAAATGAAAATGCCATGTATATGCGTGAGAAAATTGCTTTGGCACGCTCGTTTACCCAACTCAATGCTGAAGAACGCATGGCACTGATTGAAAAAGTAAAGGAAATTGCTTTAACGGGAAAAATAGAATACTTCAAACAGAAAGAGTCATAAAAAGAAAATCCCGGGGTCAACACCCCGGGATCAAAACTAAACCTAACTAAACCAAACTTATGAAAAAACAGCAAATTGCTGTGAAGTATCTTTAATGTTTCTAAAAAAACTGTTTTCTGTCTGACGGTTTAATTGTTTTCATGCTGTAAAACAGTGCACAATTACCGTGCCAAAAAAATAACACAAGTCCTGTTTTATTGAAATGCGATTTACTTTTAACTGTTTTTTACATCTCATCGACTTCCAATCATTTCTTCCAAGAACGTATCAATGCACAATACAAAAGTCGGACCTAAACAGAGGCTCAAATCTTAATAAATCATAAAAAAGGGAACACAATACAGGAACTCTGATCTACGGGCAACGTATCATCTTATTATAAAACCGTTTAGCGGTGCCAGAAAATTACCAAGCTGGCTATTTAGACACATTGTAATTTGAAAATTTAAATATCTTTGCGGCAAATCGAGAAAGCCTGCTTTCGAAAAGTTTATAATGGTTTAGTAAATGGAAAACATACGTAATTTTTGCATCATCGCACATATTGATCATGGGAAGAGTACCCTTGCCGATCGACTTTTAGAATTCACCAAAACGGTTGGCGAGCGAGAAATGCACGCCCAAGTACTTGACAGCATGGATCTTGAACAAGAGAGAGGCATTACCATTAAAAGTCATGCCATCCAGATGGACTATCAGTATGAAAGCAAAGATTTCAAGCTAAACCTGATTGACACACCCGGACACGTTGACTTTTCTTACGAAGTTTCGCGGTCGATCGCTGCCGGCGAAGGTGCTTTGCTGATTATTGATGCAACGCAGGGAATCCAGGCACAAACCATTTCGAACCTGTATCTGGCCATTGAGCACGACCTGGAAATTATTCCGGTATTAAATAAAATGGACCTCCCAAATGCCATGCCCGAGGTGGTGGAAGAGCAGATCATTGACCTGATCGGCTGTGACCACGAAGATATTATTCGTGCCAGCGGAAAAACCGGAGAAGGTGTTGAAGAAATCCTAAGTGC
>JBKDZK010000512.1:0-16193 GCA_047971205.1 Draconibacterium sp. | reverse complement strand
ACAAAAGACAAATTCTGAAAAACATTGCGATCGGTGAGTAAGCGAAAATCCTGGAAAACCACGCCCATTTTTCGTCGCAGCTGAGAAACTGCCCGACTTTTTATCCCTGCCAGCTGAAAGCCCAGCACCTCACCTTTTCCCTGAAACAAGGGCAATTCGGCATTCAGTGTTTTAATCAGACTCGACTTACCGGTTCCCACCTTTCCGATCACATAAATAAACTCGCCTGCTTTTACCTCAAGGTCCACATCCAAAAGAATGAGATTTTCCCGTTGATAGACAGCGGCCTGCTCCAGTTGTATGACTATTTTCTTGTCCATTCAGAATGATTGACGTACCAATTTAAACGGAAAATATTTGTCCGAAGGTATAATAAACAAAAGAAATAAACAGTTTATTGTTAAGAATTAGAACAATTAGTAAACAAGGGCCAAATTGAGATTGACTATCTTAGTTTTTCAATAAAATAGCGACAACTGGAAAATCAGAAACACTTCCACAGTCGATTAATTCACTAATAATGAGATCATAAAGCATGAAGACAATACCATTGATTTTATCCTTCGCGCTCATCCTTATTTTTCAACCCTTTGCAAATGCCCAGCAAACGGCTTTTTATACTCAGCTTGAGCAAAAAATTGCCGTAGCCAAACAACTTTACGAACAAAATAAATTTGTTTCGGCATTTCGCGAGTTTGAAAAAATACAAGAACAGGTGGAGGACAAATCGGAGTTTTATTCCGAAGCAGAATTTTTTAAAGCCGCCTGTGCTTTGCACGCAGGCTACCGTTCGGGTGACCAGATGATGGACAATTTCATTGCAGCTTACCCCGAAAGCCCGTACATCAACACCGCGTGGTTCGAGATCGGAAAAGTTCAGTTTGAAAAACGCCAGTATGCCAAAGCAATCCGCAGTTTTGAGCATGTTGACAGAAGCGACCTTTCGGAAAACGACCGGACAGAAATTCAGTACCAAAATGGCTACTCGAACCTGATGCAGGAAAACAACGAAGCGGCACTGGCCGAATTCGAAATAGTAAGAAGAAGCAACAATCTTTACAGCAAACCGGCGGGTTACTACTGGGCACACATTCAGTACCTGAATGGCAACTACGATGCTGCCTTACAAGGTTTTTCGGGACTGAATAACGATCCGGCCTATTCGCAGGTAATTCCCATTTACGTAAGCCACATTTACTACAAGCAGGCCAAATACAGCGAAGTGGTAAACTATACCGTTCCCATCATGGACGATGTTCAGGATGAACACAAAACCGAACTTTCGAGGATTGTTGGGGATTCTTATTTTCATTTAAGAGACTACGACAAAGCCATTCCTTACCTGGAAACCTATTTCCAAACTTCGGCCCCAAAAACGCGGGAAGAAAACTACATTATGGGGTTCTGTTATTACCAGGCCGGGAAATACGCGGAGGCCGCTCCCCTGCTTGAAAAAGCAACTACCGGAGAAGACGAGCTGACACAAAACGCCTGTTACCACCTGGCCGACTGCTACATAAAACTTAATCAGAAAGAAAAAGCAAAAACCGCTTTCAATGCCGCCTCCGAGTTTGATTTCAATCCAAAAATCAAGGAAGACGCTTTGTTTAGCTATGCAAAACTAACGTACGAGCTCTCGTACTCGCCTTTTAACGAAACCATCAAGGCTTTCGACCGCTACATCAGCGAGTATCCAAACTCAGACAGAAATGCAGAAGCTTACCGGATTCTTGTAGATGTTTACATGGTAACACGCAACTACAAAGACGCCATCGAGTCGATCGAAAAGATCCGGAACAAAACACCCGATGTGCTGAAAGCCTACCAACGGGTAACCTTCTACCGCGGTCTGGAATTATTCAATGCGGGTGATTTCGGGCAGGCGATCGAGTATTTCAACCTGTCGCTTGACAACGGAAAATACAGCCGCGATTTAAATGCACGCGCCCAATACTGGAAATCAGAAGCACTCTACCGCTCGGGCGATTACAATGCTGCGGTATTGGCTTACAACCGTTTTGAACAGACTCCCGGTGCAACAACCACTGCCGAGTCGGGCACTGCCGATTACAACCTCGGATATGCTTACATGAAAATGGATGACACGGAAGCTGCTTTCCGCCATTTCAGCAAATTTGTTTCAAAAAACAAGGGTAGCAATGCACCAAATCTGGCCGATGCCTACAATCGTCTGGGAGATTATTATTTCCAGAAAATGAAATACGACCAGGCGGTGGAAAACTATCAGCAAGCTTACAACATGCGCATTTTTGAAGCCGATTATGCACTGCTGCAAATTGCTTTCTGCCAGGGATTGCAAAGAAAACATACAGAAAAGATTGACAACCTGAACCGGCTGCTCGGCGATTTTCCGCAATCGGAATATACTGATGACGCACTCTACGAACTGGGCCGTGCCAACGAGCGGTTGGGTAAAAACTTCGACGCTGTGCAGCAATACCAGAAACTGGTTGCCACTTATCCTGAAAGTTCTTATTACTGGAAAGCCTTGTTGCAACTTGGTTTGATCAACTACAACAACGGCGACTACAACAAAGCGCTGCAACAATACAAGGAAGTAGCCGAAAACTACCGGGGCACACCCGAGGCCGAATCGGCGCTTCTGGGAATCAAAAACTGCTATGTTGAACAAAATAATGTGGATGAATATTTCGCCTACATCCGTCGTTTGGGAAGCGGAGCTACGGTTAGCGCCACCGAACAGGACCAGCTGACCTACATGGCTGCCGAACGTCTTTACATGGATGGCAAACCGGAAGCCGGAACACAGTTGCGTCATTACCTCGAACAGTTCCCCAACGGGGCATATCAGCTGAATGCGCATTTTTACCTGGCTGAAATGCTTTACAAGGATGGCGCTTACAGCGAAGCAAACGAGCACTACACCTGGGTGGCCAACCAGCCCGACAACCTGTTTAGCGAGCCGGCGCTTTCAAAAGCTTCCGAAATGCAGTTTAAGTCAGAAAACTACGAAGCTGCGCTTACCATGTTCAACCGCCTGGAGAAAGTGGCAAACAGCAAATGGAACATTCTGAAAGCCACCATTGGTCAAATGAGGTGTTACTTGCTGGCCAGCCAGTACCAGCAAGACATTGAGGCCGCTAAAATATTGATGAACCAAGACATTACCAGCGACTCATTGAAATACGAAGCCGATTATGCAATCGGAAAATCCAACTACGAACTGGGCAACCTCAGCTCTTCGATCGATCCGCTGAACGATGTGGCAAAAAACACACAGCTGGAACAGGGAGCTGAAGCCAAATACCTGCTGGCCGAGATTTATTACAAAAACAAGAACCTCGCAAAGTCAGAAGAAACAATCATTGACTTTGTTGAAAAAGGAACACCTTATACTTACTGGCTCGGAAAATCATTCCTGCTTTTGGCCAGCATTTATGAAGATAAGGGCGACCCGTTCCAGGCAAAACATACGCTAAAAAGTTTGTCTGAAAATTACAACGAAGACGATGACGGCATAAAGGCAGAAGCCAACCGCCGACTGGCAGCCATCCAGGAAAAAGAAGCGCGCCAGCAGCAAAATGCTGTTGACAGCTCGTTTCAAATGGAAATCAAACAAAACTAAAAGCTGAAGACATGTACAGAAGATTCCAATATATTTTACTTTCCATTATTGCCGGAGCAGGTCTTTCGGCGCAGGCGCAAACACAAACCGACACACTGAGGCGCGAGGTGGAAGTTACGCGGGCATACGTTCCCACCATTTCGGATGCCAACAAGCTGAACAGCATGCCTAAAATAGATGAAGAACAGGCTGAAAAGCCAACTTTTCAATATTCCATTCAGAGTCAACCGGTTTTCAGCACTTTTTCGGTAACACCGCTAAAAGCTGCTACCATTGAAACAACACCCCACACACAACGGGGATACGGACTGGTTCGGGCCGGTTTTGGAAGTTACTATAAACCTTACGCTGAAGTTTTCTTTAACAACCTGAATTCAAAAAATACCGTTTTCGGGATCCACGGAAAACACCTTTCATCTTACGGAGATATTGAACTGCCGGGTGGTAACAAGGTGGATGCGCCGTTTATGAACAACGAACTGGAGCTTTTTGTAAAACACTCCGTTCAGAGCTCGGTTCTATCGGTAAATGCCAACATAAAAAACGATGGGTTCAACTATTACGGTTACCCGGTTGTGGAAGTGCCCGAGTTGCTTTTACGCGACGATCAGCAGATCAACTATTTTGGCACCAAACAAGCATTTACCAAAGGAAGCTTTCACATTGATCTGGATGACATAAACGCCGACATTGATGAGCGGGAATTCGGTTTCTCGTTCGACTACCATTATTTTGGCACCAAAACCGAACAAAAAGAACATTTTGCCAATTTTACGGCCAACGTACGCGCCCCGCTGCAGGTGGGAATCGGAATGCTGGATGCAGGACTTGAATACACACAGGCCAGCAATATCTTTGTTCCGTCAGACACTACACAGAACAAACATTCGATGACTGTATTGTTTGCCAAACCGGCCTGGTACATCGGAAACGAAACTGCCAACCTGAAACTGGGAGTCAACCTCTGGTTCATCATGGACAATACCACGGACACACAAGCCAAGATAGCGCCCGTGGTTCGTGCCAATTGGGTTCCGGTTAAGGAAATCATCAATCTGTACGCCGGAATCGACGGTAATTTCATCAACAATTATTATTCGAAAGTGGCCTACGAAAATCCGTTTGTCAATCCGGACCACGACCTAAAAAGCTCAATGGAAAAGATTCGTTTTTACGGTGGCTTCGATGGTAAATTCTCGCGCAAAACGACCTTTAAATTTTCTGCCGAATATTCCATTACCGGAGACCAGCCACTTTATTACCTGAACGAAACATATTATGCAAGCACGGAGATTAATCCAAATCCTCGGATCGTTGACAATACTTTTGCGGTGCTTTACGACGATATCGACCGTTTAAAACTAAATGCAGAGATCTTCCATGCGTCGTCGGATAAACTGGACCTCTCTCTCTCTCTGAATTATTACAACTATAAAACCGACAAGCAGGAGGAAGCCTGGAACCTTCCCGACTGGGATGCTACCTTTTCGCTGGGCTACAAAATAACGGAACAACTGAGCGTTTCAACCGATGTGTATTTGATGGGCGAAAGAAGCGCACTGATTCTGCAAAGCCAGGATTTTGATCCGGCCATCCCCGGCAGAACTGAAGATGCCGTGTACAAAGTCAACAAACTCAAAGCAGCCTTCGACCTCAACCTGAAGGCCAATTACCAGATCACCAGCAAGTTTTCAGTATTTGCACAGCTGAATAACTTTGGGTTCCAGCAATATGAAAGATGGCTGGGTTATCCCGTACAAAGTCTCAATGGACTGGCGGGAATAAGTTATGCGTTTTAAAACAAAACAGTGATACAAGGGAGCTAAAAAGCTCCCTTTTTTATTGTTCTTCTACCAGACTTTATTCCGCTCATTTTCACGTTAATAAGTTGTTAACAAATACCCCCTCAAATACCATCAAAACAGGCGGTATTCCGGCTATTTTTTTTATCTTTGACGGGTGATTTCAAAATCTTTTTTCACATAAGACAAGAACTTGAAAATCAACTAGTTTCCTTCAGTAGCTATCCAATTAGTCTGCCGGGAAACTATTTTATTTTAAAGCATCCTTAAATGGATCAAATATTTAAACAGAAGAGATGAGCGAAATTGAAAAAAAAGAAGTCCGGAACAACGGCAACGGTAACGGAAACTATTCTGCTGATAGTATCCAGGTGCTCGAAGGTCTGGAGGCTGTACGAAAAAGACCGGCCATGTATATTGGCGACGTAAACGAAAAAGGGTTGCACCATTTGGTTTACGAGGTGGTGGATAATTCAATTGATGAAGCACTTGCCGGTTATTGTAACAATATTGATGTAACCATTCATACAAATAATTCAATAACCGTAAAAGACGACGGAAGGGGAATCCCGACCGAGCGGCACTCAAAAGAAAACAAATCGGCACTGGAAGTGGTAATGACCGTTCTGCACGCCGGTGGTAAATTCGATAAAGACTCTTACAAAGTTTCCGGAGGTTTGCACGGTGTGGGTGTTTCCTGTGTGAATGCACTTTCTACGCATCTGAAGGCAGAGATTCACCGCGACGGAAATGTATGGGTACAGGAATACAGTATCGGGAAACCTCTTTACGATGCCAAAATTATTGGTGAAACCGATATTACCGGAACCATTGTAACGTTCCAACCCGATGCAACTATCTTCCTGTCGACGGTTTACAAGTATGAAATACTGGCAGCCCGTTTGCGGGAGTTGGCATTTTTGAATGCAGGAATCAAACTGAACCTTACTGACGAACGCCAGCAAGAAGAAGACGGTTCTTACAAAGCCGAATCATTCTATTCGGAAGAAGGTTTGAAAGAATTTGTGAACTACCTGGACGGAACACGCGAAAAGCTGATCGATGAAGTGGTTCACATCACAACCGAGAAAAACGGCATTCCGGTGGAAATTGCCTTGCAATACAACACTTCGTTCTCGGAAAACATTCATTCATACGTGAACAACATCAACACGATTGAAGGCGGTACCCACCTTACCGGTTTTCGCAGAGGTTTGACCCGTACACTGAAAAATTATGCCGATCAGTCGGGTATGTTGTCCAAACTGAAATTTGACATCAGTGGTGATGACTTCCGCGAAGGTTTGACTGCCATTATTTCGGTGAAAGTTGCCGAACCACAGTTTGAAGGCCAGACCAAAACAAAACTTGGAAACTCCGAAGTGAGTTTGTCGGTTGACCAAGCTACCAGCGAAGCGCTGCAATATTACCTGGAAGAAAACCCGAAGGCAGCACGCCAGATCGTAAACAAAGTGATTTTGGCCGCTCAGGCTCGTCATGCGGCTCGCAAAGCCCGCGAGATGGTGCAACGTAAAAACGCACTTTCTGGTGGCGGACTCCCCGGAAAGCTGAGTGACTGCTCAGAAAAAGATCCCGCCAGATGCGAGGTTTTCCTCGTTGAGGGTGACTCGGCAGGTGGTACAGCCAAACAAGGCCGCGACCGGCGTACACAGGCAATTTTGCCACTTCGCGGTAAAATCCTGAACGTGGAAAAAGCCATGCAACATAAGATCTTCGAAAACGAAGAGATCAAAAATATCTTTACCGCGCTGGGAGTTACCATCGGAACAGAAGAAGATTCCAAAGCGCTGAACCTGGAAAAACTGCGCTACCACAAAGTAGTGATCATGACCGATGCCGACGTGGACGGTAGCCACATTGCAACCCTGATCATGACTTTCTTCTTCCGCTACATGAACGAACTGATCAAAAGCGGATATTTATACATTGCAGCTCCTCCACTCTATCTGTTAAAGAAAGGAAAAAGAGAAGCCTATGCTTGGAACGAACAACAACGTCTGGCTATAATCCAGGAATGGGCCGATGGAAACGAAAGCAGTGTTCATGTGCAGCGTTACAAAGGTTTGGGAGAGATGAACGCCGAACAATTATGGGATACTACCATGAACCCGGAAAACCGTACGCTTCAGCAGGTAACCATTGAAAATGCGGCAGAAGCCGACCATATTTTCTCTATGCTCATGGGTGATGATGTTCCGCCACGACGGAAATTCATTGAAGACCACGCTACTTACGCCAAAATTGATGCGTAATTAAGATATGAGACTATGAGTATTGAGTATTGAGTATTGAGATTTTCAGTACAAATAGAATCATTCAAGACATATCAGAAAACCGGGCAGTGCCCGGTTTTCTCTTCTCAATACAAAGTACTCAATACTTCAATCCAAGTTTATATGAATATTTGCGTTTTTTGTTCTTCCAGTAATGCCATTTCCGAAGTATATTTCCAGGAAGCCCAACAATTGGGTACACTCATCGGGCAAAATAATCACGCGTTAATCAACGGTGGTGCCAATGTAGGACTAATGGAAGCGGTTACAATTGCTGCCAGCAAGGCAGGAGCCAAAACAATCGGTATTATTCCTGAAAAGATGATACACCGGTCGCTGGCATCCGACAACTCGCACGAGGTGATTGTAACCAAAGACATGATGGAACGCAAAGCTCACATGCGCGAATTGTCGCATGCATTCATCGCTTTACCAGGCGGATTTGGTACCCTCGAAGAAATCCTAGAAGTGATCACACTACGTCAGCTTTCGTACCATCACAAGCCCATTGTATTTATCAACACCAATGGCTTTTTCGATCACCTCTTCAAACAATTTGAAATTTCCTACACCGAACAGTTTGCCAAACCTGTTTACAGGGAATTGTATTACGTAGCCAAAGATTCGGAAGATGCTCTGAACCACATTACCAACTATAAAGAAATTGAGTTGGACTCGAAGTGGTTTGTTGTCCCCGAAAAATAAAAACAAAACTGTAATTCTTTGCCTAAAATCATGTCAGATAGGATAAAAAGCCGAAAAGGTTTGCGTCCTGACATTTTTACAGCCCGCACCTAAATCGGTTGTATATTTTTAACAAACACGTGGCTCTGTTGTTAAATTATGCAAAATAGGACAAAAGCATAGTGTCATCACGACATACTGGCAGTAAATTTGATTGCATGGAGTGCAATTATTTAATGAATTAAATTTTACTATCATGAAGAAGTTTGGGAGAATATCATTCACATTTTTACTTGTGATTGCAGGTGCATTTATTGCTGTTTGGGCTTACAGCACCTTCTTCAATGAACCACAAGTTGTAACAGTAAAAGAAGAATCAGCCATCCGATATGCCAGCTTACCGGCCGACAGTGAGCAGACACTACCCGATTTGACCTTTGCCGCAGAGAAATCGGTACACACCGTGGTACACATTGCCACTCAATCCGTACGCACCGGACAGTGGTCGAGCGGAAATCCATTTATCGATGAGTTTTTTGGCTTAAGAAGAAGTGAACCTCAGGTACGCCAGGGCTTTGGCTCAGGGGTAATTCTTTCGGAAGACGGTTATATTGTTACCAATAACCATGTTATTGAAGACGCTCAGAAAATTAAAGTGATTCTGAATGACAAGCGCGAATTTGAAGCACGTTTGGTCGGCGCCGACCCTTCAACCGACTTGGCTTTGCTAAAGGTTGACGGAAAAGATTTACCTTATCTTACTTACGGAAACTCGGAAAGCTTAAAATTAGGCGAATGGGTACTGGCTGTTGGAAACCCGTTTAACCTTACCTCAACGGTAACTGCCGGTATTGTGAGCGCCCGCGCCCGTAACCTGGGAATTAACGAAGACACTTATTCTATTGAATCTTTTATACAAACCGATGCAGCCGTTAACCCGGGAAACAGTGGTGGTGCACTGGTAAATCAACAGGGAAACCTGGTGGGAATCAATGCCGCCATAGCATCCAGAACAGGCTCATACTCAGGATATTCATTTGCCATTCCGGTAACCATTGTAAAAAAGGTTGTGGAAGACTTGAAAAAGTACGGTGAGGTACAACGTGCCTTACTTGGAGTAAATATTGGCGATGTTAATGCAGAAATTGCGAACAAATTAAACCTTGAGCGCGTTGAAGGAGTCTATGTAGGAGCGGTTACCGAAAACGGGGCAGCAAAAGAAGCCGGAATTAAAGCTGAAGATGTTATTATCGCCGTTGGAGGAGAAAAAGTAAAGACATCAGCCGAGTTGCAGGAAAAAATAAGTCAGTACCGCCCGGGCGATGATGTAAAAGTTGATGTTCTGCGGAACAATGAAAGGAAACAATTTACCGTTACTTTGCGTAACAGACATGGCGACACTCAGATTGTAAGGGATAACGTAAGTGTTTTGGGAGCTGAGTTTGTTACAATTGATAACGAATTGAAGGAAAAGTTAGACATTGACCATGGAATAATGGTTTCAAAACTTGATAAAGGAAAGCTGAAAGATGCCGGACTTGAAAAAGGATTTGTGATCACCAGCGTGAACAAAAAACCGATTTACGAGGTCAATGATTTTAAGAGAGAGATTGGAAACGCGAGAGGAGGAATTTTGGTAGAAGGAGTGTATCCAAATGGAGAACCGGCTTATTTTGTTTTTGGAGTGAGTAAATAACAAGACAAATCATTAAGTTTGTATTAACAACAAATAGATCATTTGTTTCTCCTTGACCGGTAATAATTTATGTTCTATATTTGCACGATTTTTTAAGAAAGTTATATGAGACAGCTAAAGATCACAAAGTCAATCACTAACCGTGAGAGTGCCTCTTTAGACAAGTATTTGCAGGAAATTGGTAAGGAAGAACTAATTACTGTCGAAGAAGAAGTAGAGTTAGCACAGCGGATTAAAAAAGGAGATCAGGCTGCTTTGGAAAAATTAACCAGGGCGAACCTTCGCTTTGTGGTTTCGGTGGCAAAACAGTACCAGAATCAGGGACTTAGCCTACCGGACCTTATTAACGAAGGAAACCTCGGTTTGATTAAAGCAGCAGAAAAATTCGATGAAACCCGCGGTTTTAAATTTATTTCTTACGCAGTATGGTGGATCCGCCAATCCATTCTTCAGGCTCTTGCTGAGCAATCGCGTATCGTTCGTTTGCCTTTGAACCAGGTAGGTTCGCTGAATAAGATCAACAAGGCTTATTCGAAATTTGAGCAAGAACACGAGCGCAAACCATCGCCCGAAGAGTTGGCCGATTCACTGGAACTACCTGCCGAAAAGGTGGCTGACACATTGCGTGTTTCCGGACGTCATGTGTCTGTTGACGCACCGTTTGTTGACGGAGAAGACAACAGCCTGCTCGATGTTTTGGTGAACAACGATTCGCCAAATGCCGACCGCAGCCTTATCATGGAATCATTGTCGAAAGAAATTCATCGCGCGCTAGCGACATTGACAGAACGTGAAAGCGACATCATCAGACTGTTTTTTGGCATAGGGTGCCAGGAAATGACATTGGAAGAGATCGGTGAACGATTTGGATTAACCCGGGAAAGGGTTCGACAGATAAAAGAAAAAGCTATTCGGCGATTAAGACATACATCGCGAAGCAAATTACTAAAAACATATCTGGGGTAATTAAAAGCTGCTAATAGCAGCTTTTTTTTTGCCTTGTCTTCAGGGTTTATTTGTTAATTACAACTTGTTTTGTATATTAATCAACCATATAACACCTGATATGAAGTTAAAAAAAGAATTAGGCCTGTTCGATGTATTTTCAGTAAGTACCGGAGCCATGTTTAGTTCTGGATTTTTCTTGTTACCGGGTCTTGCCTCTATGCACACAGGTTCGTCAGTTGTGCTTGCCTACTTACTTGCGGGGATATTGATTCTTCCGGCCATGTTTAGTATAGCCGAAATATCTACTGCACTTCCTCGATCCGGAGGAGCTTATTTCTTTCTGGATCGAAGCCTGGGACCAATGATGGGAACCATTGGCGGTATAGGCACCTACATTGCCCTGCTCCTGAAAACAGCCTTTGCCCTGGTTGGGATCGGGGCTTATGCCACCATCTTCTGGGCTATCCCGATAAAAGAAACCGCGATAGCCTTTACCGTGGTCTTTGCCCTTCTGAATATAATGGGCGCCCGGAAGTCATCGGGTGTTCAACGAATATTTGTGATTGGTATGGTGATCATCCTTTCCTTGTTTATCATCGAAGGCATTACTCATTTCTTTCTAAATAACCAACATTCGACAAACGAACTGAGCGAGGTGTTTAATCCACTGTTTTCGGATGGGATCAGTGGACTGATGTTTACCACCGGCTTTGTATTTGTTTCCTATCTTGGATTGACACAGATAACGAGCGTGGCAGAAGAAATCAAAAATCCGGAGAGGAACATTCCATTGGGAATGGCGCTGTCGCTGGTTGTTACAACTTTGATTTATGTGGCAGGTGTTTTCGTGATGGTCGCCGTCATCGGCCCCGGCTCTTTAGCCAACGACCTTTCACCGGCGGCAAGTGCAGCGAGTAAGCTTTTTGCATGGCTCCCCGGAAAAACAGGATTATACATGGTTGTCATTGCAGCGGTTTTTGCCTTTGCGTCAACCGGAAACGCAGGAATGCTGGCCACCTCGAGATATCCTCTTGCAATGGGCCGAGACAAGCTATTTTCTTCAAAATTCACTGCCATCAGCCGATTTGGGACACCTGTCCCGGCTATACTTCTGACTGCCGGAATGATCATCCTTTTTATCCTGGTTTTAACCGAAGAAGGCATTGTAAAACTGGCCAGCACCTTTCAGTTGTTTATTTTCCTGGGAATCAACTTCTCAGTAATTGTTTTCAGAAATAGCCGAATTTCATCGTACGATCCTGGGTATCATTCTCCCTTCTATCCCTGGATGCAAATCTTTGGAATTCTTACTTCCATTGCGCTCATCTATTACATGGGATGGGGCCCGGTACTTTTTACCATGGGTGTGGTTTTGGCTGCATACACCTGGTATCATTTTTTTGTACGTCATAAGGTAAAACGCGAAGGTGCAATTTTTCACTGGTTTGCCTTGTTGGGAAGATACCAGCACAAAGAACTGGAAAACGAATTCCTCAGCATTTTGAGGGAAAAGGGGCTTCGACAAGATGATCCGTTTAGCCAGACAATCGTCAGGGCGAAGGTGCTGTTTGTTGATGATATGGAATTTGAAGAACTACTGAAACAACTTAGTTCGGACATTGCCTCTGATTACAATACAACTTCGCATTTCCTGAAGAGTCAGTTTGAATCGAGTCAATCCATCGATCCGGTATTTGTTATTCCGCAGATTTCAATCCTATACGCCCGAATACCGGATTGCGAACACCCCGGGCTGTACATGGCCATTTCGGGAAAAGGTATCCGAAAAGAAGTCATCAAATCCGATATCAGGTCAGAAGACAATATCAATGTATTTTTCTTCATGATTAACGATGAAGAAAAGCCCCGACAGCAGCTTCGCATGCTTTCCGGTATACTGGACATAGCCGAGCGAAAGGATTTTGTAAAAGAAATTAGAAGGCAAAAAACCCGGCAGGATGTGATCGAATTCCTGCTTCACGACAAAATATACATCTCATTCAGGCTTAAGAAACATACCGCCACTGCCTCTTTTATCAATAAAAAACTGATGGAGATTAGCCTTCCTCCCGACGTACTGGTGATACTTATTGACCGTGAAAACAAAGCCTTCGCGCCTAACGGGAAAACGCTGCTTCTGGAAAATGACACTCTGACCATCATTGGGAAATCAGAATCCATCAACCAGTTATACAACCGTTATATCCTGATACAGGAAAATTAAGTATTATCCTGAGTACACGCTTCAACGAATTCCATGTTATCTGAATTCAGTTCTCCGGCAACTGAATTATCAATAACCGGGGATTTCGGTTTCTTTCCGGCCGCAATAACAAACCAAACATTAGTATGATAATAAGCGATGAGAGATGAAAAAGTACTTTCATAAATCATAAATTCCCTTTTGTAGTTGCTCAGATTAGCCACGCTGGGAATAATAATGGCACTACTCATAATCGATAAAGGAAGTGCATATACCAGCGCCTTAACATATTCGACCTGAGGATAAACAGCAACCAGGATAAAGGATAACGCCAGGGTTGTCAATCCCAGCGATAGCGCAGATGCATTCATAAAATTCTTGCTTCTTTGCAATCAAACACGAACCTAATTGAGATACGAAAGATAT
Source organism: Draconibacterium sp. (assembly GCA_047971205.1). GTDB lineage: Bacteria > Bacteroidota > Bacteroidia > Bacteroidales > Prolixibacteraceae > Draconibacterium. The sequence goes on along the minus strand of JBKDZK010000512.1, from coordinate 2,533 downwards.
GCAGAAAATCAGAGTATCCGGAAAATCGAGACATAAAATGTGCAAATGCCTGGTACAAATAAGCCAACAACCATAAAATTTATCCGGCAACTTTTATAGATGTCGCTGTCGGTCAACTTGCGTGGATTCTCTCCGATAAAGGGCTTGTTCACCCACTTTCCGTGATACACATTGGGGCCGCCAAACCGGGTATTGAGAATGCCGGCCAGAGCAGCTTCCGGATAGCCGGCGTTGGGACTGCTGTGTTGTTTTCCAAAGCGAAATATGTACAGAACACCTCTTTGGCTGAACGTTACCAGCACCATTAGAAAAGCCGTTAAACGCGCCGGAATAAAATTCAGGACATCGTCGAGCCGGGCGGCAAAAAAGCCAAAATCACGGTATCGTTCGCTTTTGTAGCCAATCATCGAATCGAGGGTGTTGACCATTTTGTACGCCAGCATAGCGGGAATACCTCCCAGCGCATAGTAAAAAAGCGGTGCAATCACTCCGTCGCTTAGATTCTCTGCCAGCGTTTCGAGTACTGCGGTTCTTATTTGCTGTTCGTTGAGATTCAAAGTGTCACGCCCAACAATCCTACTCAACTGTTTCCGGCCGGCTTCGATACCTTCCTGTTTTAACCTGCGAATTACCAGCAATGATTCGTAAATAAGTGAACGATTAGCCAGTCCGTAAAAAACAAAAACCGAAGCAATTACATAAAAAAAGATTGATCTTTCGGGTAGCAACTTCAGCCCCCACCAAAGCACAAAAAATACAGAGAGAACCAGTACGAGTGTTAAAAAAGCGCCTTTCCATCTTCTCCCGTCGCCTTTGTTCAGCATCATTTCACCTTTGGAAATCAGCCAGCCAAACCAACGAACCGGGTGCGGCAGCCAGTGCGGATCTCCGATCAACAAATCGAGTGCAAAACCTGCCAGCAAAGGATATACTATCTCGGGGAAGTCAATCAAGTTGAATGCTTTTGTAGATGTATTCCATGTCCACATTCTCGCGGATCAAAGCCGCGAGTTTATCGTATTGTTCTTCTTTGAAGCGTTTAAAATCTATCTCCGAAGCAAGCTTCTTTCCATTGGAATCTAACACACTTTTTATGATCTCACTGTTGTCGAAAATACCATGAATATAAGTACCCCACGCACGATCATTTAAATAATAACCGTCCTTCTTTTTCCCATCAATGATGCAAAGCGGACGATCGTCTTCAGCGCTTGTCTCCCCCATATGAATTTCATAGCCGGTTCCTTCAATATTTGTGTTCTGAAATGTAAAGGAACACTGCCCGGTTACTTTTTCATTGGTAATGGTTGTTTCCACCGGCAAAATTCCCAGCCCCGGAACAGCTTCCACTGCCCCTTCGATCTGAAGCGGATCGCGCACCCACTTCCCCATCATCTGGAAACCTCCGCAAATTCCGTAAACCGCCTTTCCCTGTTCGTGCGCTTTTTTAATGGCGGTAGCCATGCCCTGCTTTTGCAAAAACAGAAGATCGGAAATCGTATTTTTTGATCCGGGTAAAATAATAATATCAGCCTGAACCAGGTCTTCAGGAGTTGCAGCGTAAAACAGGTTGACTTCAGGAATTTGTTCCAGTAAATTGAAATCCGTGAAGTTCGACATGTGCCGCAAGAGCACAACTGCCATATTAATCTTCCCTTCCACCGAAGCAAAGCGCTTTTTATCCACCACCACCGAATCTTCATCGTCGATATAGATGTCGCGAAAATGCGGAATAATTCCGACAACCGGCACTCCGCAAAGTTCTTCCAGTTTAAGCGCACCGTCTTGAAACAGCGAAATATCGCCCCTGAATTTATTGATTATAATTCCTTTAATCAGTTTTCGCTCGTTCTCCGGAAGTAACATCATGGTACCGTAAACACTGCCAAATACGCCGCCTTTATCAATGTCGGCAATCAGGTAAGTGGCTGCATTTTTCTCCACTGCCACGCGCATATTGGTAATGTCTTTTTTCAACAGGTTTACTTCGGAAATACTGCCAGCGCCTTCCACTACCACCGGGTTAAATTCGGCTTCCAGTTTCGAAAAAGCCTTCATCGCCTCGTTGAAGAGAAAATCGCGGTCGGTTTCGTTAAAATAAGCTTTGGCCGATTTGTTTGCCCAGGGCTTTCCGTTTAAAACAATCTGCGAATCCATGTATCCCGTGGGTTTCAAAAGAACGGGGTTCATCTCAACCCGGCAGGGAATTCCGCAGGCTTCGGCCTGCACTGCCTGCGCCCTGCCAATTTCCAAACCATCGGGAGTCGGGAAACTGTTCAGCGACATGTTTTGCGCCTTAAAAGGAGCCGGCTGTAACCCGTCCTGCTTAAAAATGCGGCAAAATCCGGCATTGATCACGCTTTTCCCCACATCAGAGCCGGTGCCCACAAACATAATCGGGCGGTATCGTTTTTCACCTTTCATTGTTCTGCTTCAGATCAAAAATTGTAACACTTCCGTAAGGCGGTTTAAACTCAGCAAACAACTCGTTCATTGGCTGTCCTTCTGCTAAATGTTTTATTATGCGAATTAC
>JBKDZK010000511.1:0-1624 GCA_047971205.1 Draconibacterium sp. | reverse complement strand
CTGAAACTAACAAAGAAAAATGATATTAATTTGCTAATAATCAGTAAATTAATTACAAGTTTGGCGAGCCACATTTATATTGGTTGTGGTTGTCCCGAAATGCTATTTGTGTTGGGTATATGAAGATTTCAGCCTTTTGCTAAATGGCGATAACTACACTACTAGAACAGTTACTGACACCAGATTAGAAAAGGAACTCCAGTTAAACCGGATATTGCCTCTTTTTCAATCACATTACAATTCTGCCAAGGGTTTTCATTTTGTATTTGTCGGCGATTGTTCGTTAAAAGAAATAAAACCCTATATCGAAAAATACATAGGGAGCTTACCGGGCAATACGCCGGAAAACAACGCCTATCAATATACTTATTCTGAAACGGTTGCCAATGATACCTCTTTGATCCAAAATGTTGGGGACAATGCAAAATCCACCGTTTCGCTTATGTTTCAGTCGAATAAAAAAATTACCGACTACAACCACACCCAACTCCTCAACGACATGACAGAAGAGATTGTCCGTGCCCGTTTGCTGGAAGTTTTACGTGAAGAAATGGGTATGATCTACAGCGTTGGTGTACAAATGAGCCAAACCAAACATCCTTCCGATTTACGCCGGACAAGCATTCGTTTTTCATGTAAGCCGGAAGATGTGGATACTTTGATAGCCACCACAATGGAACAATTAAAGCTGCTGGCGCAGAATCCTGAAAATCTTGGATTGAAGTTAGCCGATGTAAAACAAAACCAACTAAAAGACTGGCAGCTTGATAAACAGCGCATTACTTATTGGTCAGGCGGTATCCGAAACAAGTTATTTAACAACGAAAACAGCTGGGAGTATTTAACTGATTTCGACCGGATTATTGAACAAATAACGGTAGAATCGATCAGTGAGAATATACAAAACGAACTGTTGCAAGTTCCTATGGTAAAAGCGGTTTTAAACCCCGCCCCTACTCCGGATGACAACGAAATACAATCAATTAATTAAATAGAATTATTAATTATAAAACACGAAGAAAATGAAAAAACAAATCTTCAATTTATTTTATGTTTTGGCCTTACTTGCCATTGTAACGGCCTGTAGCGACGATGATGATCCGATAGACTTACCGGTTTACGGAGACGCAACAATGACCAGTTTTGGCTTTTATGTAGAAGACAACGAAGGAGTTATTCTCAAAGATTATGTTGCTGAGGGTATTACGGGAGATTTTACGGTATCAGTACCCGACTACGTTGACAAAACCGCACTTGTTGCCCGCTTTGTAGTTTCTGAAAATGACACAGTGTATGTAAACAATGTACAACAGGAAAGCGGTGTAACAGCCACTGACTTTTCTGCTCCGCTTGATTAGATTGTATCGGAAGGTACCAACAACACCAAATACACTGTAACTGTTGCCAATCTTCCGGCTGCTGTTTGGAGCCTGGCAGCAAGTGATACTACCGACTTAAGAGAATTTGCTATGCGGGTAAATCCAGTAACCAATGTTCCGTACCTGGCTTATGCACTTGATATGGATGATTCGGCCGATGAAAAGGTAGGTGTATTTAAACTGGATGAGAATAAATTGGTTAATGTTGGAGCAAAAACAGTATCCGAAGGAAGAGCCTCTTATCC
>JBKDZK010000510.1:0-3981 GCA_047971205.1 Draconibacterium sp. | reverse complement strand
GTAAAAATCGACCCGAAAAGCATTGGTGTGGGACAATACCAGCACGATGTGGATCAGAAAAAATTAAAGGGCAGTCTGGATTCGGTCGTAGAATTAAGTGTGAACTCGGTAGGTGTCAACCTGAACACAGCCAGCAAACACCTGCTGACCTATATTTCGGGATTGGGACCGCAACTGGCTGAGAACATTGTGGAATACCGGAAAGAAAAAGGGGCATTTGAATCGCGCGATGCGCTAAAGAAAGTTACCCGGATGGGCCCCAAAGCTTTTGAACAAGCCGCCGGGTTCCTGCGTATCCCCGATGCAAAAAACCCGCTCGACAATTCTGGCGTGCACCCTGAATCATACAAAATAGTTAAACAAATTGCCAAAGACCTGAAATGCGAACTCAGTGATTTGGTGCGCAACGAAGAGCTGGTTTCCAAAATTGACTGGCAGAAATACGTCACCTCCGAAGCGGGCCTGCCTACCCTTACAGATATAAAAAACGAGTTGCTAAAACCTGGGCGCGACCCGCGAAAACCGATTAAAGTATTTGAGTTTGCCGATGGCATTTTCTCGATCAACGATTTACATGTGGGTATGGTTTTGCCGGGAATCGTCAACAACATCACTAAGTTTGGGGCTTTTGTCGATGTGGGCATCAAAGAATCGGGGCTGGTGCATATTTCAGAGTTGGCCAATCGTTTTATTTCCGATCCTAACGAAATAGTAAAACTGCATCAGCACGTAAAAGTGCGGATAAAAGAAGTCGACATTCCGCGAAAACGCATTCAGCTTTCGATGAAAGGCCTGGAACAATAAAAACAGGGAACCGTTTAAGGAACCGTTCTACAATAAAAGATGCCACCCTGATGAAAGATGGCATCTTTTGTTTGGCAATATGGAATCATTCTCTAACCAAGAGACAATTCCCTTTGGTAAATATCCTAAATTCCGAAAATCAACCGGATCCTATTCCTCGTCGTCTTCGTTGGCCAGAAGTTCCTCGTTTTCAAACTCTTTTTCAAGGAATTCTTCGGCAGCATCAATTAATTCTGCAATGTAATCTTCGTCGCCCGGTTCGCCGTCGATCCAGTGTACCTGCTGGTTGTTCCAGAAGTCATCCAGATCGGCTTCTACGATAAAACGAGGTGTTTCTGTGTGAACCACAAAAATGGTGTCGGGTGTTTCCAACGAGTTGTCGGCTAATAAAAACTTTGGTAACATGCTTAATTGCTTTTGAGTTTTACTTCGCTAATTTACGACATAAAATGACGTACAGAACCAACCAGCACCAAAAAAGTTTTATCCCATTTTACCAGCATAAGTACTCAATGAACTTTATGTAAATACTGACATTCATCAGCCTTTGGTAATAATCTGAAAAATAAAACTCCATTTTTTTAGCAAATTGAATCAGAATGTTAATTTTAGCCTTGTTTCTGAAACAAACCTAAAAATACCTGCTTCGAGTTTGCCCGACAGTTTACTTGGCCCAAACACTACAAACCCAAATTTTTCGGGGCGAAAGAAGCATACTAAACAGATGAAAAACGCGAAAATAAATGCATAAACTAAATGACATTCTTTCGGTGATCGACAGCTACATCGGCGGATCCCAATGGTTCGTATTCCTTTTACTCGGAACCGGTATTTTCTTTACCATTTACCTGAAGTTCCCGCAATTTCGTTACCTGAAACATTCGCTGCGCATCGTTCGCGGAAAATTCGACAAAGAAGGCGACAAGGGGGACACTTCCCACTTTCAGGCTTTAACCACTGCTCTTTCGGGAACCGTAGGTACCGGTAACATTGCCGGGGTAGCACTGGCGATTCACCTGGGTGGTCCGGCCGCGCTTTTCTGGATGCTTGTAACCGCCGCCGTGGGTATGACCACCAAATTTGTGGAAGTAACGCTCTCGCATAAATACCGCGAAGTGGCCCAGGACGGCTCCATTGCCGGTGGCCCGATGTACTACATGAAAAACCGTCTGAACCTGAAATGGCTGGCCGTGATTTTTGCCGTTGCCACCGTGCTTTCTTCGTTCGGAACCGGCAGTCTTCCACAGGTAAACAGTATCTCCAATTCACTTTTCGAAACCTTTGGAATCAACCATATGCTTACCGGTGGTGTTCTGGCGCTCTTGCTGGGTTTCGTGATCATCGGAGGAATCAAACGAATTGCACAGGTTACTTCGCGCCTGGTGCCTATAATGGCTATCATCTATTTTATCGGGGCCATTGCGGTTATTTTCTACAACTACGAAAACATACTTCCTTCGCTCGAAGCGATTTTTGGCGATGTATTTACCGGAACGGCTGCCACCGGGGGCTTTCTGGGCGGAAGCATTGCTTTTGCCTTTAACCGGGGTGTGAACCGCGGTTTGTTCTCCAACGAAGCCGGACAGGGATCGGCGCCAATTGCCCACGCAGCTGCCCGCGCACACGAACCGGTTTCGGAAGGACTGGTGGCACTGCTCGAACCGTTTATCGACACCATCATTATCTGTACGCTTACCGGGCTGGTGTTGCTTTCGTCGGGTGTGTGGGCCGAAAAACACGAAAACCAGTTCCAGGATGCCGACCTGGTGGTATTCGACGGAACTTATTCGGAACAAAACCAGCAAGACGTTGACAAACTACACAATTACCTGGTGGGAGAAGCCGACCTGCCGCTGTTTACCGGCACCTTAACAGTTGAAAACGGGGTGATCGCCAACCAGCCCACTATTCTTCACGCGCGTTCGGTGGCCGAGAACGTAAAAGTATGGGTGAACGCTCAGCCATATTCGGGGCCACTCGAACTGGTGGACGGAAAAATAGACCGCGAAAAAGAACGGAACCCTTCGGGCCTTACCCTTACCGGGCAATCGCTGATGCACAGCGCCCCGCTAACTACCATCGCCTTTACCCGCAGCTGGTTTGGAGACTTCGGAAAATACATTGTGTCCATCGGGCTTTTGCTGTTTGCCTTTTCCACCGCTATCAGCTGGTCGTATTACGGCGACCGCGCCATTACCTACCTCTTTGGCTCGGGCAAGGTGATTTACTACCACATTATTTATGTGATCGGCTTTTTTGTGGCTTCTTTTACCGACACCACCATTATCTGGACACTTTCGGGAATTACCATCGCACTGATGACCATCCCCAACCTGTTTGGGATCCTGGCCTTGTCAAAGGAAATGAAAAACGAGGTGAAATCATTCTGGAAAGAATACGCCGACCGTTTCCCGGGTGAGAAGGTTCCGAAAGGATAATTCAAGCTACAAGCTATTAGCCACGAGCTATGAGCTTGTTGGAAGTAAGAATTGGGATTATAGCTCGAAGTTTATGATTCAAAACTGGCAACGGTTCTTTATTTGTCCCCATTAGAGGGGGACGAGGAATTCAGGCGGCTTTGACGCCGGAATGACGGAGGGGGTGTTAGCGTTCAAGCTATGAGCTGCGAGCCACGAGCTTGTGGGGTAGTTCTCAATTGGATCTTGAGTATTTTGCCTTGAATGTTGGTCATTGTCTGCCAGGTAGGTTTTGTTTTATAATATTTTCAATCTTTAAAGTCTGTTGACCTGACACTGGATACTGGCAGCGTTTCTTATTTGTCCCCATTTTAGAGGGGGACAAGGAATTCCGAAGGCTTTGACGCCGGAATGACGGAGGGGGTGTTATCGTTCAAGCCATTAGCTACTAGCCACGAGCTATGAGCTTGTTGGGAAGTCAGAATTGGATATTTATAGCTCGAAGTTTATGATTCAAAACTGGCAGCAGTTCTTAGTTTGTCCCCATTCAGGGGGACGAGGAATTCAGGCGGCTGTGACGCCGGAATGACGGAGGGGGGGTTAGCGTTCAAGCTATGAGCGATGAGCTGCGAGCCAGGAGTGTGTTGGGTAGTTCTCACTTGGATATTGAGTATTTTGCCTTGAATGTTGGTCATTGTCTGCCAGGTCGGGTTTGTTTTCTAATATTTTCAATAGTTAAAGTCTGTTGACCTGACACAGG